>CABSYS010000175.1:0-4091 GCA_902482045.1 uncultured Collinsella sp. | reverse complement strand
ATGTGTATAAGAGACAGCGATCTAACTGGTAATCAAACCGCCGTCCCAGTACTGTTCGACGGTCATCCGTTTTGGAGCAGTGTCGATCTAACTGGTAATCAAACCTGGCGTGCGTCCGTCATAAAGCTACTGGAGTTTTGGAGCAGTGTCGATCTAACTGGTAATCAAACCGATTGGAGCGGCCTATGAACTTGTTTCTTGTTTTGGGGCAGTGTCGATCTAACTGGTAATCAAACTGGGACAATGTGCAGGCTTTTCGATGACGAGGAAATGCATGTGCGCTGCGTGATGATGTTCAAGCGCGAGTTGCTGGAATCGCATTACATGGCTCAGGGAACGGACTAGCCCGCAGCCTACGACGCCGCGAACCTGCAGTACAGTTACCAGGACACATTGGATGCATGGTTGGATGAGGTGGAGTGGCCAGAAGATGCTCGAGTTTAAGAAGATCGAAGACGACGGTAATGTCGCGACGTTCGAATGCTATCCCGAGGGCAAGGGAGAGCCGGGTACCGTGGTCCTCGACCGCAGCGTCGGTATCGTTTCCGTTTTGTCCGTATTGCCGAACGATAGGCATGAGCGCTATGTGGAGCACATGTTCGCAGAGGCTCGCCGCATGCTGCGCGATGGTAGCGTACGGGATGGCGGCACCGTTTTCTGGTGCTAGCCAAGCACACAACCGCATAGTTTTGGAGCAGTGTCGATTTAACTGGTAATCAAACGACAATAAAATCTGTTATTACTACTAGCCGGCGGCTGCCACGAGTGGTCGCTCTCGTCTGGAGTTGATGTCACCATGTCCGATGCAAACGCCGAGTTTATCGACGCACTCATCAGGCTGTTGCTCGAGCCGGTTATTTTCCCCTTTACGCTATTTCTGATTATCGCTGCGATAGCAATTATTATCGCAATCCTTAATTGCCTACTGGGCGGCTAGCGACTTCCGCATCGATAAAGCGGACGTAACGCCCGATGCCGGTTTTGGGCGGCCCCAATACTCATAATGGGGCTCGTGCTATGCCTCCGACCGCGCCATGGACCTGTTGAAAGTTGGTCTACGTGCGCACGCGGGCATTCGTCGGCGGTTCGTCCGACGGGCATCTGTAGTGATAGATGCGGTAGATGTAAATAAACGGTGGAGCGGCTGCAAAAGACCCGCCTCGCTGGGTAAAATCAGGATGTGCCTCGGAACCCGCTCCTCAGTCGGTCAACTTTGGAAGCGCGGGCAACGCAGGTGCTAATGTCTAAAGGGCCGGCTGCAACCGGCCCTTTTCATGACTCCCTTCGCTATCCGTTACTGCTTATATTCCCGCCAGATCGAGTAGAGGTTCCGGGCAATGCCGTGGGAGACATCCTGTCCATCCCATGGTTTGGAACAGTGTCGATCTAACGGGCAATCAAACCTCTAGCGCTCTTTGAAATGAGCAAGCATCTGCCCGAAGAAGCTTAGTTCGGATGGCTCATAAATGAGCGAACCGCCATCCTCGGTCCGGTAGACCCCGCAGGGGAGGTAGCGCCCGTCGGGGAGGACATAGAGGTTGGCTTCTTCCCTCAGTCCTGCTAGAAATAGCGGAGTCCCGTTTTCGTCCACTTGGAACTCGTCTATATTTGCGATCTCTCTTTCCATGGTGCCTCCTGGTCAGTTTTTATCGTAAGTGCGCCCTAAAACAAACACTGCTCAATCAGATTTTTTCCGCGCAGGGTGTCGACCCACTCCTGCGGGATGGCGTCGATGCCGTATGCCGTGCCTGCGAGCGCACCTGCGACGGTTGCGGTGGTGTCGGTGTCGTCGCCTAGGTTGACGGCGGCAAGCACGCAGTCTTCGTAACTGTTGGTGTTCACAAAGCACCAGGTAGCGGCTTTAAGCGTGTCGCGCACGAAGCCGCCTGACCTGATTTCCTGCTCAGGCATACCTTTCAGATGGAGTGCCCACGAGGGGAGCGCGTCGTTTATCACGCTCCTCATCAGCTCGACAAATATGACGCATGCGTCGGTCGACGTTCTGTGAGCGTGCGTTATCGCGGAGACCTCGCGGATTTCGTCGTCAGTCGCGTCGACAAACGCCAGGGGCGCGATGCGCATGAGCGAGCCGTTGCCATTGTCGCGCTCGCCGGAGCCTCCTTTACCGGCGCGCAGGGCGCGAGCGGTCGTGCCACCGTAATCGAAAACGCCGTCGATCGTATACTCGCCACGGGCAATCCAGCTTACGAACTTGTCGCGCATGTCCGCGGTGTCGATGTGCCCAAGCTCCCTAATCGAGTCGCAGGTAGCAAGCGTCATGGACGTGTCATCGCTCCAGGTGCCGGCGGGCTGCCCGTGCGTGCCGTAGCCGATCATGTCGGTGCATTCGAACGTGCCGCGGGGCCTGAACTCGTAGGGAACGCCCAGCGCATCGCCGATGGCGAGCCCGTAAATGCAGTCGCGTAGCGTTGTTTTCGGTCTGTTTGTCATGGAATGCTCCTCTTATGCTCTGTCGGGAATTCGTGATAACCTGCGGCAGCGTGTCAGGTTCAATTCGGAACGCAGTGCGATCCGAATTGGGGGAGCCCGACGGCAAACATGCTTTGCTTGTTCATTGCGCAAGCGTGTGCGGACCTAACCGAATCATTGGGGTTGAGACGGTTTCTCTCGATTCGCGACGCAGTGCGTCGCGAATCGAGAGAACTCAATGGCCGATATGTCAAAACGATATGCCCTGGCGTTCCTTCACACGGCAACAGGGGCCTCTTTTGGGCGCCCTGCCTTTGGAGCGTCGGCGAGTCGTGCCTCGATGGAAGCTTTGGACACCATGCGCTTGGTGCCGTCCTTCCATGAATCCAACATTCCTGCATTTATCAGTTGCGATACCCGTGCTGAGCTAACACCGAGCATACGTGCGGCATCCGCTGCGGTGACGGCGGGGATGTCGCCGAGCTCGCGGCTAACGGCCACGGCGATAATCTTGCCGCCGTGTTGTGGCTGGTGTCCAAAGTCCGGCGCGGGAAGATCGACGCCGCCCATAAGGTGATCGTCGACCATACATGTGAGAAAATCGGCGGCGCTTTCGGCAGCGTCGTTTAGGTCGGAGCCAAATGTTCCTCCTCCGCCCAGCGAGCCACATGGCACAGCATCGACAATGCCGTCCGAATCAAAGAACTCGAATTCCCATACGTAAACCATGTAAGACCTCCTCCGATGCCGGCGATTTGGGGAACATCCTAAGAGCCCACCAAGCGCATCGAACACCTTTATTGTCTCTAGTTTAAAGCCTCGTGCGGACACGATTTTGGTGCTCTGCGCACGACCGCGAAAAGGGTTTGCGGTGGCTAAAATGTGGTCATAGAGATGGTTTTATCGAACTCCATGGGGGTGGCGCGCGTGGATAACAACACGTTGCTGTTTCACGATAAGGGTGCCGGCGTTTTCAAGGGAATAAGCATCTATCCCAATCGTATCGAGGCGGTCGTGAAGAATGACTTCTTCGGTATCCATACCAAGATCGTCTACCTCAAGGACATTACGGGTGTCAACGGGGTCAAGGGTAAGCGCGTTCTCCTCCGTAATAGGTTGCTGACCGCCTGTTCCTACAGGCTGAGCAGTCACTCCCAGGCTCAGGAATTTGTGAACGTGCTGAACATGGTGATGTGACCGGGCGCTTTCGAACACAAAAAACCGGGATGCAAGGAGTCGCACCTTGCATCCCGGCTGAGCTAAAACGGCGCTGCTGCATGCCGTTGGAGCTTTAGCGCTTGATCTCGATATCGTCGAGCTTGACGTCCATGGCCTCGGTCTTTGCCTCGGCGATATCATCGGCAAACTCCAGGGACTTCATCATGGTCTCGACGGCGTCCTTGTGCTCCTCGACGTTGTCGATACGCACATACACACTGCCGCCGTCAACGTCGGTGAAGTACTCGGTCGTCACGCCGCCCGAGTGCGTAAAGTAGGCGCTGCGCCAGGTCTTGCCGTTGTACTTAACGGGATCGCTCTCGGTCCATCCGGAGTTGGCCTTCCACTTTGCCTCGTAGTCGAACAGTTCATCGGCGTTCTTGTCAGAGTCGAAGACAGGGATGAAGCGATCGCTGGCGTGCTCGCTCTCGGTGAACTTAAAC
>CABSYS010000174.1:0-4094 GCA_902482045.1 uncultured Collinsella sp. | reverse complement strand
ACGAGATCTGCGCATGTCTCGTGGGCTCGGAGATGTGTATAAGAGACAGCCCGAGTGTGACCCAGGGCTTGCCGCCAAAGCCCACCAGGCGCAGGTACTCAAAATCGCGCACGATGGAGCTGGCGAGGTGGCGCTTGAGGAAGTCCGCCTGCGAGCGTGCGGCATCGGAGCCGGCCGCCGTCGCGCGCTCGCCTAGAGCCGCGATCGTGCGCCCGTCTACACAGCTGCTGCGCCCGGTGCCGCGCTGGTCGGGAAGGACCACGCGGAAGTGCTTGACGGCCTCCTCGATCCAGCCGTCGCTTGTGGGCGACAGCGGACGCGGGCTCTCGCCACCGGGGCCGCCCTGCAAAAACAGGAGCAGTGGCAGATCGTCGTTGATGCGGTCGGGCGCGCAAACCACGCGGTAGAAGAGCTTGATGCTCTCGGGCGCGCCGGCGATGGGTGCCGGCATAGCGCCGCGGCGCATGGTGCTGCCGACGGCCAGGAGCATCGGCTCCAGGCCGCGCCAGTCAAGGGGGACGTCGATGCTGTGGTCCTCGACATAAAGGCCGGGGACGTGGTACGAAGTGATGAGGGCCATGCGGTACTTCCGTTCGTTGCGGTGTTTCGGGTTGACCAATTCTACCGCCGCGCGCGAGGGCATGCACAAATCGGCTACCATGGTGGGCAAACATCTAAGAGAAAGGGCCGCCCATGTCGGTCGATATAGCTACGTATGTCCACGATCTCGCCGTTGCCGCCAAGGCAGCGTCGACCTCGCTTGCCACGGCGAGCGATGAGCAGCGTCAGGAGGCCGTGTGCGCCATGGCCGCAGCGCTGCGCGACGGTGTCGATTCCATCGTTGCCGCCAACGAGCTCGATATGTCCGCCGCGCGCGATGCGGGCACCTCGGCGGGGCTCCTCGATCGCCTGTTGCTGACGCCCGAGCGCGTCGAGGGCATGGCCGCCGGCCTGGAGAAGCTTGCCGAGCTGCCCGATCCTGTCGGCCGCGTGCTCGACCACCGCGTGCTTGCAAGCGGCGTGGACCTCACCCGCGTGAGCGTGCCGCTGGGCCTGGTCGCCATGGTCTACGAGGCGCGCCCCAACGTGACGGCCGATGCCGCGGGCATCTGCATCCGCACCGGCAACGCCTGCATTCTGCGCGGCGGTTCGCTGGCCTATCACTCGTGCGCCATGATTTCCGAGTTGCTGGCCGATGCGCTCGAGGCCAAGGGTTTCCCGCGCGAGGCCGTCTCGATGATCGAGTCTACCGACCGCGAGGCCACCGGCGAGCTCATGAAGCTCCGCGGCATCGTCGACGTGCTCATTCCGCGTGGCGGTGCGGGCCTGATCCAGCGCTGCGTGCGCGAGTCGCTTGTGCCGGTGATCGAGACGGGCACGGGCAACTGCCATATCTACGTGCATGAATCCGCCGACTTTGACAAGGCGCTCAACATTATCGTCAATGCCAAGACCCAGCGCGTGGGTGTGTGCAATGCCGCCGAGTCACTGCTGGTCGACCGTGCCGTTGCTGATCGCTTTCTGCCCGCAGTCGTTGCCGTGCTGCACGACCACGGCGTGCTGATTCACGGCGACGAGGCCGCGTGCGCCGCATGCGCCGACGCTGGGCTTGTCGAGGGCGACGACTATGTTGCCGCGACCGAGGAGGACTGGGGCCGTGAGTACCTGGCGCTCGAGATGAGCGTGAAGGTCGTGGCGAACGAGGACGAGGCCATCGCACACATCAACCGCTACGGCACCATGCACTCCGAAGCCATCGTTGCCGAGGACGAGGATGCCTGCGAGCGCTTCCTGGATGCGGTCGACGCCTCGGCCGTGTATGCCAACGCCAGCACGCGCTTCACTGACGGCGGCGAGTTTGGCCTGGGCGCCGAGATTGGCATTTCGACTCAAAAGCTCCACGCCCGCGGCCCCTTTGCCGCCGAGGCCCTCACCACCTACAAATACAAGCTCCGTGGCACCGGCCAGGTCCGCCCCTAAACCTACCAAAAAGGGACAGGTTTATTTTGGCAGGTTTTATCTGTGGTTTTGCCGGGCGACACGTTCGCCCGGCTTTTTTCTCCGCATGCCTTTTCTACCTTTCGGCTTGAACCGCGGCGATATACGATAGTGACACCGTGTCCTAGCACCGACTCACCTGGAGGTATTGCCATGTTCCAGACGCTTTCCGCCGGAATCACCCGCGACCGTGCGTTCGAACTGCTCAACGAGCACAACAAGGACCCGTTCCATATCACGCACGGCGAGACCGTCGAGGGCACCATGCGCTACTTTGCGCGCGAGTTCGACCCCGAAAACGAAGAGTTTTGGGGCATTGTCGGCCTGCTGCATGACCTGGATTGGGAGGAGCATGAGGATGATCCCATGAATCACACCATCTATGCCGCCAAGATTCTCGAGGGTGAGGGTGCGACTCCCGAGCTTATCCGCGCCATCCAGACGCACACGTCCGATTTCAACTCTTCGCTGCCCAAGCCCGAGCTGCAGATGGAGAAGATCCTGTTTGCCTGCGACGAGCTCACCGGCCTGATCGGTGCTGCCGTGATCATGCGCCCGAGCAAGAGCGTCATGGACTTTACGACCAAGTCGCTCAAGAAGAAGTTCAAGGACAAGCGCTTTGCCGCCGGCTGCTCACGCGACGTGATTTCGCAGGGCGCCGAGATGCTGGGCTGGGAGCTTCCCGAGCTCTTCGACCGCACCATCGCGGCCATGCAGTCCTTCGCCCCCGACCGCGACACCTTCCAGGCCTAACCTGCCAAAAAGGGACAGGTTTATTTTTGGCAGGTTTTATCTGGGAAAACGCTTCCGTTGGACGTTATTCAGCGGAAGCGTTTTCTGTTTGACATGGTGATGCTGGCGAATGGCGGCGCCACGCGGCAGGAAGCTGCGCTTCGCCGTATCCGTGACTCGGCAAACGCGACGCTAGGACGCGTTCTTGATAATCCATATTCCCAGTCCGGTCAGCAGCTGAACCTGCTTAATCGTTAATCCTTCTTTTCGAAGCGCAATAATCGCCTCATTGCGAAGTGGCTTGGAGACGGATTTGAGTTCCGTCGGAGCACATCCTGCGACACTCTGCACGATTGCCGTGCCAAATTCGTATAAATCGTCCTCGCGAACCTTGGCTGTTGCGCTGGGGCGATAGGGAAGCGACGGCGTGCTTTCCATGAGCTGAAGGTATGAGCGAGGTGTTGGGAATAAAACACCGACAATGCTGCCGGTGACATGCGGTCGTGACCTGGCACTCATTAGATACTCGCGATGGCTGCTCCAGGGATATTCGTCATATGCCGCCAGTCCTGCTTTTTGCGGATTCAGATGAATGTATCGAATTGCCTCGAGTAAATATACTTCCGACTTAATGGGCGAATCCCAAAACCGCTCCTGAAACACGTGGCCGATATGCCCTGTCCGCGCATTGTATCTACCCGCAAACGACACGGCTATCGCGTGCATCGCGTCGCTCTTGCGGTCGTCCGGATCGTCGATGAGGAGATGAATGTGGTTTCCCATAAGGCACCAAGCGACAAGCTCGATATTGTGTTTAGGGAGGATCGCATCGAGGATCTGAAGCATGGCGATTCGGTCCTCGGCATCGTCAAACAGCAATTGCCCTCCGTTTCCACGCAACGTGACGTGGAAATAACCGGTTGGTGACTTTGAGCGAGGTTTTCTCGGCATGGCCCCTCCTTTAGCTTGGATGGGCTGAAGATACCTCATTCGCAGGCATCGGTTGTCGAGATTCAGTTCACCGACTATAGCTGCTACCTGCCGAAATGTTATTGCGTTTTCAAATTGATGCTTTTTAATGGTAACTGAGCAAGACGGGCACGCTAGTTGTGGATGCGGGTGTTGGTTGCGTCGATCTGGATGGTCCTCGTGTGATGTCATCGCAAATGGGCTTCACGCATTTCTACGGCGATAGAAAAATGGCCGGGCGCTCACAAACAAAACGGAGCACCCGGCATTTACTGATTGTTTGAGGCTTATAGGACAAAATGTGTGTCCCGATAGAACATCCGTTTCCATCCATTAATCCAGCCAGAACGGGTACGGGTCCCTGTGGTGGAGGTCCTCCCACACGGCCCTGTCGC
>CABSYS010000173.1:0-4105 GCA_902482045.1 uncultured Collinsella sp. | reverse complement strand
AGATGTGTATAAGAGACAGGTACCAGAAGTGCACCGTCTGCGGCGAGAAGGGCAAGACCGAGGAGATCGCGATTCTGGCACCAGAGATCATCGACGGCAAGGGCCAGACGATGGTGGTCGACGCCGCCAAGGACCTGAGCTTCCGCTCGAGCGCGCCGCTCAGGTACTTCCAGAAGGTGCTGGTCGACGACAAGGAGGTCGCCGTCGAGAACTACGTGCTCACCGAGGGCTCCACGATCGTGACGCTTAAGGCGAGCTTCCTGAATACACTCGGCGTGGGCGAACACAAGCTGAGCGTGGTTTCGACCACGGGCACGGCCGAGACGAACTTTACCGTTGCCGAGGCTGCCAAGCCCGCTCCTGGCCAGGCAACCACGACTACTACGACCACGACTACGACTTCCAAGCCTAAGAAGAAGGCTGGCAAGGAGACGTTGCCTGAGTCCGGCGACAGCACGTACGTCATTGCTGGCGCCGTACTCGCTGCCGGCATGGCGGCTCTGCTGCTGGCTTGGGCCATGAAGCGCCGCGCGTAGTCGCGCGCCAGTCCCCAGCGGGCCCGGATCGAGCGATTCGGGCCCGCTTTTGGGGCCTGCCGGAAACCCGGTGGTCAAAAATGGTCAAATATGAGTACTGTTACCAGTTTAGTGGCAGCCAAATGGCCTTAAAAATCGGTGCCAGCGGCCAAAAGTGCATCGATTTTCGTCCTTCAGAGTCGCGATCGGGCTCCAAACAAGGCGATTTTGCTGCTCTGGACTGGAAAATCGCTGCTACTAATTTGGTGACAGTACTCATATTTGGCCTTTTTTGACCACTGCCCCTTGGTCCAGGACAAAACGGCTGCTCGAATCATGGGGCGGGTCCATTTTCAACTATCCTCAGCTTGCCAGTTCGAAAATGGACCTGCCGCATGATTGAATCTTTATTTCAACTTTACACCTGGCTTTACAGCTGTCTTGTCAGCTGTAAAGCCAGGTGTCATACTAAAGCCCCAAGATTCGCCAAAAGAGAGGGGGCCTTGATGGCACAGAGCGCGAACATGGATGCATCGGAGCTTGCACGCGATATCGCGGCCGGCCTGGCATCGGCAACGACGGCAACGGAGCGCGCGGCACTGGTGCCCGCAGAGCTCGTCGAGGCCATTCAGCAACTTAAGACCCAACGCGACGCGGTGATCCTGGCGCACTATTACGTGGCGCCCGAGGTTCAGGCTGTGGCCGATTTCGTTGGCGACAGCTTTTACCTGGCAAAGCTCGCCAAGAGCTTGCCGCAGCAGACTATCGTGCTGTGCGGCGTGGAGTTTATGGGCGAGAGCGCCAAGCTGCTCAATCCCACTAAGACCGTGCTGCTGCCCGAGCCGGGCGCGGATTGCCCCATGGCTCATATGGTCAAGCGCGAGACGGTCGACGCTGCCCGCGCCGAGTACGGCGACGACCTGGCCGTGGTGTGCTACGTCAACTCTACGGTCGAGATCAAGAGCTGGAGCGACGTGTGCGTTACCAGCTCTAACGCCGTCAAGATTGTCTCCGAGCTGCCGCAGCAGCACATCTTGTTCATTCCCGACCAAAACCTGGGCCGCTTTGTGGCCGAGCAGGTGCCCCAAAAGCACGTCATCCTCAACAACGGCTACTGCCCGCGTCATCACATCATCACCGTCGAGCAGATCGTCGATGCACAGGAGGCGCACCCCGACGCGCTCGTGCTGGCGCACCCCGAGTGCAAGGCCGACGTCCTGGCCGAGGCCGACTACATCGGCTCTACTGCCGGCATCATCAAGTATGCCGAGGAGTCCGACGCGAGCGAGTTCATTATCGTGACGGTCCGCGGCGTGCTCTACGAACTCGAGCGCCGTTGTCAGGGCACCGGCAAGAAGTTCTACTTCCCCGCGGTGCAGCCCACCTGCGTCAACATGGATCTCATCACGCTCGAAAAGCTCGTGCACTGCCTGGAGACGGGCGAGGGCGAGGTGCAGATTGGCGTGTCGGACGAGGCCGCCGATCAGGCCAAGCTCACGCTCGACCGCATGCTCGAGTACGCGGCACGCTAAGCCAATGTGACATGAGGGACCATCCCTTATGCCACATTACAAGGGAGAGGATTCCTGTGGAAAACAAACAATACCCCGATATGGAGTGCGACGTCGTCATTGCCGGTTGCGGCGTGGCGGGCCTGTATGCGGCTCTCAATCTGCCGACGAGCACGCGCGTAATCATGCTCTCCAAGGGTGCCGTCGATGAGTGCGATTCGATGCTCGCGCAGGGCGGCATCTGTGTACTGCCCGAAGGCTCTGACTACGATGCCTTCTTTGAGGACACTATGCACGCCGGCCATTACGAGAACCGCCGCGAGAGTGTAGACATCATGATTCGCTCGAGCCGTTCGGTCATCAACGACCTGCTGGCCATGGGCGTGGACTTTGAGCGCAAGGCCGACGGCAGCCTCGACTTTACCCGCGAGGGCGCGCACAGCCGCCCGCGCATCGCCTTCCATGCCGATATTACGGGCAAGGAGATTACGACCAAGCTGCTCCAGGCTGTCCGCAAACTGGACAACGTGCAGATTCTCGAACACGTTGCCATGACCGACATCCTGACTGCCGAGCGCGATGGCGCCACGGTGTGCACCGGCGTCGTCGCCGTAGCCGTGGACGAGGACAACTCGGTTCGCCCCGCCGACGAGCTGGCAAATGCCGCTGAGGGCGTGCGTGCCGGTAAGCCGTTTAAGATCCATGCCCGCCATACGCTGTGGGCAACGGGCGGTATCGGTGGCGTGTACGACCACTCGACCAACTACCCGCAGCTCACGGGCGACGCCTGCTACATCGCGCAGGAGCATGGCATTAAGATGGAGCACCTGGACTACGTGCAGATTCACCCCACGGGTCTGTTCTCGCCGCAGCCGGGCCGCACGTTCCTAATCAGCGAAAGCTGCCGCGGCGAGGGCGCGATTCTGCTCAATGCCGCCGGCGAGCGTTTTACCGACGAGTTGCAGCCGCGCGACGTTGTCGCCGCCGCCATCCGCAAGCAGATGAAGCAGGACGGCACCGAGCACGAATGGCTGAGCTTTGCCCCCGTCGATCGCGACGTGGTGACCGGGCACTTTGCCAATATCCGCGCGCGCTGCCTAGAGGACGGCCGCGACATCCTGGACGAGCCCATTCCCGTCACGCCTACGCAGCACTACTTTATGGGCGGCGTATGGGTCGACAAGGACGGCCGCACCTCGATGCCCGAGCTCTACGCCGCCGGCGAGACGGCCTGCAATGGCGTGCACGGCAAGAACCGCTTGGCTTCTAACAGCCTGCTCGAGTCTCTGGTTTGGGGCCGCCGCGCCGCGTGGTACATGCGCACCGGCGAGTCGCTGGCCGTGGAGCAGGCCGGTGAGCCCGCGCTTGACGGGCGTCACCGCGCCCTGAGCGCCGATACCCTTGCAATCGATGATTTGGCCCGTGCCGCCGGCACGCAGGCCGTGGAGGAGTAGACCATGAATCCCATTACCATGAAGCTCGTCGTCGATGATCTGATTTTGCAGGCCCTGCGCGAGGACATCACGTTTGAGGACGTGAGTACGGCGAGCGTGTGCCCCACGGCGCGCCCCGCTACCGTTGAGCTCATCGCCAAGGCCGACGGCATTATCGCCGGCCTGGACGTATTCGCCCGCACCTTTGAGCTGCTGGATCCGCAGAGCTCCGTGTTGTTCGATGTCGCGGACGGCGACGAGGTACACGCTGGCGACCATGTGGGCCAGGTGCGCGGCGACGCGCGCGTGCTGCTTTCGGGCGAGCGCGTGGCGCTCAACTATCTGCAGCGCATGAGCGGCATCGCCACTTACACGCATCGGATGGCGGCTGTGCTCGAGGGCACCAAGACCGTGCTTGTCGACACGCGCAAGACCACGCCGGGAATGCGCGTCTTCGAGAAGTCCGCAGTCGAGATCGGCGGCGGCAGCAACCACCGCTATAACCTGTCGACGGCAGTCATGCTCAAGGACAACCACATCGACGCCGCCGGTGGCGTGGCACGCGCGATTGAGATGGCGCGCGCCCATGCGTCGTTTACCACGACGGTCGAGATCGAGTGCGAGAACCTGGACATGGTGCGCGAGG
>CABSYS010000172.1:0-4157 GCA_902482045.1 uncultured Collinsella sp. | reverse complement strand
GGCAGCCCGCTAGGCCGTGTCCGCGGAGTTACCCCCCCCCCGTTTTTATCGTAACAGCTGATTCTAGGGACGCTTCAAAAAGTCAACCGAGGGTTTTGTCCCGTCAAGACGCCGAACGAGAATTACGTACCGCCAAGAGCCTCAAAACACGCCCCTCGCGGAACAGAATCCTCACTCGATTTCCATGCGGAGTAAAAACGTCAATCAATCATCCTCCGCAACGTCTATCCACCAAAAAGGCCGCCCCACGTGGAGCGGCCTTTGCTCGCAGCTTTTTACTGATAGTTACTCAAAAATTATTCCAACACATCCACAGAAGAGCAGCGAATCGTATTTTTCTTTCGGGAATCGAGAAAATAGCCTACCTTGACTTTAGACCCAACGCTCACGGGGCTATCGCTTACATAGCGCGTATGTTCTGAATCAACCAGAATGGTCAGACGATCAGACCCGTCGTTATATGGATCTTCGCTTTCGACCGACATGGTAAAATCGCCAGAGCTGTCAACGTTCAACACCAATCCGCTCACGAACCACAAATGTGAATAGTCACCTCCGCTATCTTTTTGGCAACGCTCCACTTTTAGAAATAGCGCAGAGAATGCGAACACGGCAACTGATATAGCGATGAAAACCTTAACGCCACTCCCCTTGCCATGAAATACAAATTTATTCGCCAAAGAAAAATACCCCCTGCCTTATCCGTGTAATTAGCATAGTACTACGTTAACGTGCTCATGGCTGTGGGTTGGTTTAACCTACAGCCATGCTAAAGTTGCCAAAAGGGGCACAAAGGCCAATACGTTTGCGCCATGCCGGCACAGCGACCTGGCATCGTATGCACCGGCGGGATCCTCGCTGGCCTGCAAGGAGGGCATATCCACGCGCTCATGGTCGCCGGAGGCCTCGTGATGCAGCACGCGCCGGGCGGCGACTGGAAGCGCGTCGATTGGGATGCGCTTGCCGCCTGGCCCGACAGATACGGTTACAAGGTCGCTGATTGCGAGACGGAGACCCTTCCGACCGCCGACGCGGCGAGTGGGAACGCAAGGGTAAAAACGCATCGCCGCTGAACCAGTGAGTCAGTATTCTTTAGTTGGATGATGGATATTGAAATTGATTAGCGAGATAATGTGCATATCTCATAATGTATGCGTTGCACCATGAGAGAGGGGTCTGTCATGAGCCGGAAACCGAGAAAATGCGTTATCGCCGGTCTCGTGACAACCGGTCCTGACGGCGACTTGTTTGCAACCGCAATGACATCGTACCGACTTTTCACTTGCATGTTCTGAAAGGCAGTTGCCATGCTGTCGCAAAATCAATCAAGATACTTGGTCACAATCGGCTTTGCCCTGCTTGCATTACTCTTTGCTAGCGACCTTTTGCTGAAACCGCCCAAGGAACTCGTTTTGCTTGCCATAGACTGCATTTCCGCCCTTTACTTTACGGCAACCCTATTCGTCGGACTAAAGGAGAGGAAAAAAGGCGCAGTCGTTGCGTCCGCCGTAGGCGTGATCACAGCCATTGCATCATTCTTTATCTGACACATTGGTGATTTAGGGGCGATATCGTAGGAATACGACCAGGAGAGCCGGGACCAGATTGCCCGGGTTGCCCGGTCGGCTCGCGCGACGGCGCGGCGGTTCCACAGAAAGATCTCCGGACTTCACGCCGTTTCTGATCGCATTGTAGACAGCCAACTCGTCTTCGCAGTCGGCGAGCACGCGGTGTGCGTCGTCGTTTTGGATGTACAGTAAATCTCGAAGGTCCTCCATGCACCAGCGTCCGAGATCTGGCCATGCGCGTTGCGCGAGCTGATAAGTGTCGATTGCGATGTTGTAGTTAAAGTCCAGGCCAAAGCCGTCCCAGGCAGAACGGCTTTGTTTCCTTGATTATCAACTTCATCCGGGCATTTCCCGCATTCATCCGTGTGTGTACGGATGAATGCGGGGTTCGATACCCTGGCGGCCTGATCGGCAGACCGCCAGGAATTCTCACTCCTCGATAAAAGCCGGCACTCGGTTAGTCCTGCGCATCTTGAAATCGCCAGTCTCGTGGGAGACGTAGAGAATGCCGTCCATCCCGTCTCGTGATGCATACGACAGGTGAACTGAACCGCAATCCGATCCATCATTGTCGAGAAGATCAAACGAATTCGGATCGCTCGTTGCGGCCAAACGACCACTCATACAAGAGCCATCGTCATTAAAGATTTGCCATTCCATGTCTTCGCCTGCAAGAATCGCCATAGACGGCCTGGTCGCGCCATCGTTGACATACATCCCGTCTATGCCAAACCCATTTTCAGCGCCATCGATGAACGACTGCTCGGACCTATACCTCGCAAATGATGCACATAGCACCATTGCAAGACAAAGTACAGAGCCAACAATCGCTATCTTTGCATAGCTCTTGCCTATCATGTCATTCACCTCCCTCGTATGTATCGAGGTATTCCTGCTTGAGCGTCTGCGAGGACGACTCGATCTTTTCCACGAGCGTGCCGTCTTCGATGAAGTAGAACGAGTTGGTGAGGTCTGCCAGGTCGTCGAGCAGGTGGCTTGAGATGAGCACGCTTTGTCCCCGCGCCACCTCGCTGCGCATCGCGTCGCAGGAGGTTTTCCGCTTTCCCGGATCGAGGCCGTTCAGCGGTTCATCGAGGATGAGGTACGGGCAACCGGTCGATATCGCCATGGCAAGCTTTACCTGCTGCTTCATTCCTGTCGAGAGTTTACGGGTCGGCTTGTCGAGATATGGGGAGATTCCGAGGGAGCTGCAGAGCGAGTCGATGTCGGCGGCCGATTTCCACGCCTCCCTAACGAAAGCAAGGTGCTCGAGGGCCGATAGCGTGGGATAGAGATCCGTGTCGCCTGAAGAGCTCAGGTAGACGAGTTCTGCAAATTCGGCTGATCGACGTTGGCTGATTCCGTCTGCCGCCAGGCTTCCCGAGCGGATGCGGGTGGGAAATTGGCCCGACAGCGCTTCAAGAAGGGTGGTTTTCCCCGAGCCGTTGGGGGCAACGAGGCCCGCCGCCGTTCCCGGGCTCAGGAAAAGCGACCCGATTGAAAGTATCGTCGTGCTTCCGTATCCCACGCTCGCGTCCAGAAGCTCGAGCCCATGGTGCTTTTTAGCGGGTCCAGCCTGTTTGGGCGAACGTGCCGCAACGGCGCCGACCGCAAAAAGGACCGCGACGTATATCAGGGCCACGGCAAGCATCGATGCTCTGCCTGAACCGGAGCCAATGAATTCTGTCGGGAAGCATCCCACGTAACCCGTTGCCTCGATAGGCGAGAACACGGCCAGCGGCAGGAGATTGAGCGCGGCGTTATGCTCCAGTGCCGAATCGGACAGTAACGGGAATGCCGGGGCCGCGACAAGCAGCGCGGAGGTAAGGGGGCCCGCGAGGACGCGCCTCGTTGCGGTCGATAGGACGACGGAGCAAACGGATATTAAGGTTCCGCCCGCAAGCAGCGCGAGAAGCAGGGTCGTGAAGACGTCTCCCGCGGTCGTGGTGGCAAGCGCGCCGTCATGGAAGAAGGCGATCGGGTACCCAATTTGCCCGAATCCGTTTAGGGCCAAGGCGCAAATGCCCCCGGGTGCGAGGCCGGCGAGGAGCATCGCGGTCCCCGCGCCGATTATCGAAAACACGATCTGGATAAGGCGCCGGAATTTGGGCGCGGGCGCCTTCGCCGCCAGGGTCGCAGGCCTTGTGGCCCCGAGCAGGAGTATCGACGAGAGAAGGAAGGGGATGAAGGGAAGGAAAGACGGCACCATGGCAATGGCGTAAGGCAGGAAGGAAAGGAATGGCAGATCGCTTGCAGAGGCTGGAATGTGCGTGATGCCGGAACTGCTCAGAGCACGGCAATATGCGAGCGCCGCGTCATTGGTCTCTCGGTCTCCCACGATGGACCCGGATTGGAAGCCTTCGTCCATGAGCGCGTAGTAGCTCTCGGCAGAATCGAGAAAGGCGGCGTCGGTTTGAGCGGCGAGGGCGGCGTTCGCGTATCTTGCAAGCTCCGCGTCATTTTGCTGCTCTGGAGATAGGTCTGTGCCGCTGGCCTGGGGCGCGCGCGTATTGAATGCGTCGACAAAGCTCTGCATGCCCTGTTTCATAAAGAAGGGCCCGTAGATGGGTGAATTGAACGCAATGGGGA
>CABSYS010000171.1:0-4172 GCA_902482045.1 uncultured Collinsella sp. | reverse complement strand
TTATCGGCGGCAATCCGCTCGTCAAGCTTGGCGACCCGCTGCTGGTTGCCAAGACCAAGTAGCCGAGCATCATCGCATAAAGGCTCAACCACCCGTACGTCTTTGCCGCATCTGTGTTGTTGTTTTTGCCTATGTAGAGGTTCTGAAACGTTTCAATATAGGCAGCTGAGCATCAACGCAGGTGCGGCTTTTGCATAGCGAGGCATCGCCCCGCGGTATGTTGTTCAACCGCACGAACCCCCTTCCTTTGTCCGCGCAGAGCGCTAGACTGCTAGGTCGACATTGGAGGAAGATCGATGCAAAACACACCCACGGGCGCCGCACATGCCGCGTCTCAACGCAACCAACGCATCGTCGCGCTCGACGGGCTCCGCGCCCTCGCCATCGCCGGCGTCGTCCTATATCACCTTCGCCCCAGCCGCCTGACCGGCGGTTTTTTGGGCGTTACACTCTTCTTTACGCTGAGTGGCTATCTCGCCACCAAAAGCATTATGCGGGCCACGGCACGCGACGGATTCTCGTACCCGCGCTATATCTGCCGCCGCATTGCGCGCATGATGCCGCCGATCGTCGTGACCATCGCGCTTTCCGCCGTCGCCACCTACATCGCGGCCCCGAGCCTACTCCCTAAGGTGCAGCAGGACGCCCTGCCATCGGCGCTCTTTTTGAGCAACTGGTTCTACATCTTCCGCAACGTCTCGTATTTCGCAGCCGCGGGGCTCCCCTCGCCGCTCACGCACCTGTGGTTCTGCGCTGTCACCATGCAGTTCTATCTGGTATGGCCGGTCATCCTTATGGCACTGTGCAGCAAAACCAGGTCGCGCAACACCGCCATCGGCATCACGATCGCATTCGCGCTTGTATCGACGGCAGCCATGGTCCTCATGCTTAATCCCACCGCCGACACATCGCGCGTCTACTACGGAACCGACGCCCGTGCCGCCGAGCTTCTATGCGGAGCCTTAGCCGCCATCGCCGCGCCGCGTCTGCGCGAGATGCTGAGCGGTGACATCCATACCCCCGGCGCCAACAAGGGCATCTCAAAGGTCAACGCGATTTCTATCGCGTGGCTCGTTGCCGTTATAGCCGGCGCACTCATGCTGACCGGAGAGAGCGCCTGGCTCTACCGTGGCGGCTTTTTGCTGTTTGCCTTCGTCACCGGACTCCTCATCATCTGCGTGCAGAATACGGAGTGCATCGTGCGCCGTCTGTTGTCGGTCAAGCCGCTCGTCTGGCTGGGCCAGCGCTCGTTCTCGGTCTATCTGGTGCACTATCCCCTACTGCTTCTTATGAATCCCGCAACCCGCACTACCCGCATCGCCTGGTGGGAGCAGGTATTACAGCTTGTACTGATCCTTGCGGTAGCCGAGGTTTTCTATCGCCTCGTCGAACGCCCTTGGTCCCACAAGCCGGTCCAACAGGACAGCACGGCAAAGACACGCGTCCTTTCGCCCACCATGGTGCTCCCCGCGCTTGGCGCCGCATGCGTCGCCGCACTTGCCTTCGCGCCGCTTGACTGGGCAGGCATCGCCACCGCCCGCGCCGAGCAGCTCCGTCCCGAGCTTGCCCAGAACGCGGCCTCATCCCAGGACAACGAAGCCAACGACAAGGGCGCCGAGCCCGCATCCGGTAAAGAATCCCAGCCCAGCGACACCGCATCCGATGACGCCACCAAGCAAAAACCCAAAGAGGGACCTATCGCCGAAAAGGTCCCCAAGAACCTTGACTGGAAGAGCTTTACCTACGACGAGACAACCGGAACCTGCGACGCCCGCGTGCTCATGATCGGCGACTCGGTCACCGCAAGTGCCCAACCTGGCATTCAGGCGGTGCTTCCCAACGCGTACATCGACGGCGTGGTGAGCCGCCAGTTCTACACCTTCCAGGATGTCTACGCGCAGGACATCGCCAACTACGATCCAAGCGTGGTCATCTGCGCGCTTGGCACCAACGGCCTCATCCGCGACCCCCAGCAGGTGCAGGACGTTATTAATGCCGTGGGCGGCAAGCCCATCTACTTTGTGACCGTGCGCGTACCGCTCGAGCTACAGGACCGCAATAACCAGACAATCCGCGACGCCTGCGCCCAAAACGACAACGCTGGCGTCATCGACTGGAACGGTGCCTCAGAGGGCCACAGCGAATACCTCGTCGACGACGGCACACACCTCACCCAGGCGGGAATCGACACCTACGCTGCCCTCATACGCCAAGCCATCTGCGGGCACTAGGCAACGCAAAATCGGCGCTTGCGCGGTGCCCACGCCACGCCCATACATCACACCTGACGTTTTGCTACGCCCCCACTCGCGGGTTAGAATGGTTAACTGTTTGGAAATAATCCGTACAACCGTTATGGGAGGATACGTGAACCGCACCAAAATTGCGCAGCTCTATGCCGATGCCGAGTCACTCGGTGGCCAGACCGTCACCGTTGCCGGCTGGGTCAAGTCCGTCCGCGACATGAAGAACTTTGGCTTCGTTACGCTCAACGACGGCAGCTGCTTCCGTGACCTGCAGGTCGTCATGAACCGCGAGGCGCTCGACAACTACGACGAGATCGCCCATCAAAACGTCTCGGCCGCCCTCATCTGCACCGGCACCGTTAAGCTGACCCCCGATGCGCCCCAGCCCTTCGAGCTTTCCGCCACCTCCATCGAGGTCGAGGGCGTCAGCGCTCCGGATTACCCGCTGCAGAAGAAGCGCGCAACCGTCGAGTTCCTGCGCACCCAGCAGCACCTGCGCCCGCGCACCAACCTGTTCCGCGCCGTGTTCCGTATCCGCTCTGTCGCGGCTGCCGCTATCCACCGCTTCTTCCAGGAGCAGGGCTTTGTCTACGTCAACACCCCCATCATCACCACGAGTGACTGCGAGGGCGCCGGCGAGATGTTCCGCGTGACCACGCTCGACCCCAAAAACCCGCCCCTCACCGAGTCCGGCGAGGTCGACTGGAGCCAGGACTTCTTTGGCAAGCATGCGAGCCTCACCGTGTCCGGCCAGCTCAACGCCGAGAACTTTGCCATGGCCTTTGGCGACGTGTACACCTTTGGCCCCACCTTCCGCGCCGAAAACTCCAACACCACGCGCCACGCCGCCGAGTTTTGGATGATTGAGCCCGAGATGGCCTTCGCCGACCTCAACGACTACATGGACAACGCCGAGGCCATGCTCAAGTACGTTCTTAAGGACGTTATGGCCACCTGCCCCGACGAGCTCAGCATGCTCAACAAGTTTGTGGACAAGGGTCTGATCGAGCGTCTGAACCACGTGGCAAACTCCGACTTTGCCCGCGTTACCTACACCGAGGCCGTCGAGATCCTGGAGCAGGCCGTCGCCGCCGGTCACAAGTTTGACTATCCCGTGAGCTGGGGCATCGACCTACAAACCGAGCACGAGCGTTTCCTGACCGAGGAGCACTTTAAGCGCCCGACCTTCGTAACCGACTACCCGGCCGAGATCAAGGCGTTCTACATGCGCATGAACGAGGACGGCAAGACCGTCGCCGCCGCCGACTGCCTGGTTCCCGGTATCGGCGAGATTATCGGCGGCTCCCAGCGCGAGGAGCGCCTGGATCTGCTCGAGGCCCGTATCAAGGACCTGGGCATGAATCCCGAGCAGTACAAGTACTACCTTGACCTTCGCCGCTACGGTTCCTGCAAGCACGCCGGCTACGGTCTGGGCTTCGAGCGCTTGGTGATGTACCTCACCGGCGTGGGCAACATCCGCGACGTCCTGCCGCACCCGCGCACCGTGGGTAACGCCGACTTCTAATCGTCGGGCACTAGCTCGCGTCGCCACGCGCAACGCTCATCGCACAAGCGCCTCTCGACATCGGCCGAGAGGCGCTTTTTTCAACAGCAGCCGTCAAGCTTTTGGCAAGGTTTTGGTCAGTTAGGCAGGGTTGTTGAAAACTCGACCCGCCGTTTGCCGACGACTACCGACCGCCCAGAGCGCCCTGCGCCCCTGGGAAAACCCCGCGTCCTAGGCTCCATACCGTTGCCACCCAAAACGGAAAGGACGTGGGCACCATGACCGAAACCGCTGTTGAAACCTACGACACCACAACCAGAGGCGCCGCCTCGATGGCAGCCTATCGCGCCGTTCGCATCCTGCAACTATTAAGAGCTGTCTCTTATACACATCTGACGCTGCCGACGACTTAATAGGTGTAG
>CABSYS010000170.1:0-4183 GCA_902482045.1 uncultured Collinsella sp. | reverse complement strand
CAAGTCTTCGGCGATTTTGTCTACGCCCTTAAGTGCGGCACAGGTCTTTTTGTTGGAGCAATGCCCCGTGCAAACGCCACCCTGAGCGCAGTCGGCGCAGGTGCCCTTGCGGTAGATGCGCACGCATACCGCGACAAACGCAATACCGATAACAGCCAGTACAGCAATATCGATAGGTGCCATAGCAAGCCTCCTCTAGTTAACCATCACTTACTTTACCCCATTCTCCACCTACCAAAAAGGGACAGGTTTATTTTGGTCGGTTTTATCTGCGGAAACGCCACATCTCCCCCACCAAAAAGCCCGAGTGTCGCTGGGACACCCGGGCTCGTGGAAAGGGGTTAATCCTTATTCGGACTTAAGCGGAAACTGCGGCGGAAGCAGTGTTGGTCTCGTCCTCGTCGGTCCATGCATGCTTGGGCATGGGACGGAAGATCTGGAAGAGCATCGCAACCAGCAGCACGATGGCCACAATCGTCCAGATACCAAACTGTCCAAGAACAAGCAAGTTGTAGAACTGGTTGATGAACAGGCCGATCACCCAAGCGAAGGCGCACTCGTAACCGATGGCGATCGCAGTCCACTTGCCGGAATCCATCTGGTTGCGGATGGTGCCAATGGCGGCAAAGCACGGAGCGCACAGCAGGTTGAAGGCGCCGAAGGCAACGCAAGCGCCCATGGTGGGGAACATGCCGGCAAACGCGGTCCACAGGCTCGGGTCGGTCTCGCCCGCGTCGGCGACGGACAGCAGCGAGCCGGCGGTGGCGACGACGTTCTCCTTGGCGACGAGGCCAGAGACAGTCAGCGCGGTGGCCTGCCAGGTGCTAAAGCCGAGCGGGGCGAAGATCCAAGCGACCAGGTTGCCCAGCATGGCAAGCACGGAGTAGTCCATAAACTCCTCGGGGATGCCGTCCATCGCAGGCAGGAAGCCAAAGGAACCGTTATAGCTACCAAAGTTGGAGAGGAACCAAACGACGACGGTGGACGCAAAGATGACCGTGCCGGCCTTCTTGATAAAGGCCCAGCAGCGCTCCCACACGTGCAGCGCCCAAGAGCGGATCGCCGGGAAGTGGTAGGCAGGAAGCTCCATAACGAACGGCGTCGGGCGACCGGCGAAGAGCTTGGTCTTCTTGAGCATGAGGCCCGAGGCGATGACGGCAAAGACGCCCAGGAAGTAGAAGAGCGGGCTGATCCACGCGGCGGTGGTAGAAGAATCGCCGATGATGGAACCCATGAGCAGGGCGATGATCGGCAGCTTAGCGCCACAGGGAATGAACGTGGTGGTCATGACCGTCATGCGGCGGTCCTTCTCGTTCTCGATGGTCTTGGTGGCCATGACGCCGGGGACGCCGCAGCCCGAGGACACGAGCATGGGGATAAAGGACTTACCGGACAGGCCAAAGCGGCGGAACACGCGGTCCATGATAAAGGCGACGCGGGCCATGTAGCCGCAGTCCTCCAGGAAGGACAGCATCACGAACAGCAGGAACATCTGCGGCACAAAGCCGAAGATGGCGCCCAGGCCGCCAACGATACCGTCGCAGACCAGCGAATCGACCAGGCCACCGTCCTCGGTGCCACCCGCCACGAGGACGTCGTGCACCATGGTGGTGATACCCGGGACATAGGGGCCGTACTGTGCCGGGTCGACCGAGTCGGCGTCGTCACCCGCGGCCTCGACAGCCTCATCGTAAGCATCGCGGCCCTGACCGAGCACATACCAACCGTCGGTGCCAAAGAGCTGATCGTTGGTGAAGTCGGTCACCGTTCCGCCCAGGGTGGAAACGGCGATGTAGTACACGCAGAACATGATGACCACAAAGATCGGCAGGCCCAGGATACGGTTGGTAACCACACGGTCGATCTTCTCGGAGGTGCTCATCTTGGCCGGGGCCTTGGTGAGGCACTCGTCGATGATGTGTGCGATCACGCCGTAGCGCTCACCGGTGATGATGGACTCGGCGTCATCGTCGCAGTCCTGCTCGCACTGAGCGACCAGCTCTTCGACGCGAGCGGCCTTCTCCTTGGTGAGGTTGATGAGCTTGCAGGCGTCCGCATCACGCTCGAACAGCTTGACGGCGTAATAGCGGCGCTTGTTAGCGGGAACGCTCGCAGGCAGATTGTTTTCGATGTGGTCAAGAACGTCCTCGATGGAGGAGTCGAACTTGTGCTCCGCCACCTGGCCCTTGGAAGCAGCAGACTTCTTAACCTGCTCGAACAGCTCCTTGATACCCTTGTTCTTAAGAGCCGAGATCATCATGACCGGGCAGCCGAGCTTCTTGGAGAGCTTGTCCGTGTCGATCTTGTCGCCGTTCTTCTCGACCAAGTCGGCCATGTTGAGGGCAACGACCACGGGCAGGCCGGTCTCGATAACCTGAAGCGCCAGGTACAGGTTACGCTCGAGGTTGGTGGCATCGACAACTTGGACGACAACATCGGGCTCGCCGCTCATGAGGTAATCGCGCGAGCATTGCTCCTCGGGGCTGTAGGGGGAAAGCGAGTAGATGCCAGGGAGGTCCGTGATGGTAACGTTCTTGTCGCTTAGGAGCTTGGCTTCCTTTTTCTCAACCGTGACGCCGGGCCAGTTGCCAACGTAGCCGTTGGCGCCGGTGATCAGGTTGAAAAGCGTGGTCTTGCCGCAGTTGGGGTTACCCGCCAGCGCGACATGGATCTGAGAATCCGCCATTCAATCCTTCTTCCTTGTGTGCCTGCGCTGCTTTCTCCGCGCAGGCTGGATAATGTGCTTCAAAGATGCTGCATTAAGTTAGAAATACCTAACTTTATCTGCAGAAATATACGCCGCGAGCCCTTACTGGACCTCGACGACGGCCGCCTCCTCCTTGCGGATGGAAAGCTCGTAGCCGCGCACGTTGATCTCGACCGGATCACCGAGCGGCGCGACCTTCACGACCTTGAACGAAGTGCCCTTGATGAGCCCCAAGTCCATAAGGTGGCGGCGAAGCGCACCCTCACCGTGAAGCTTGACGATGGTAGAGCTCTCGCCCACCTTAACGTCACCCAACGTCTTCATCCTCTTGTCCCCCTTTCGGTTTTTATGAAATGCTGCGGACTAACCGACGGTCATGATGTGCATGGCAACCTTGGAATCGATGCCAAAGCGTGCGCCCAGCACCGTGACGATGATATTGGCACCACTCGAGCTCACCACGTGGATTTCGTTGCCCTCGACAAAGCCGAGGTCCTTGAGGTGGTGTTTCATGTCCTCATTGCCCTTTACACGAGACACGCGCACGGTTTCGCCCGCTTTTACCATCGAAAGCGGCATGGCCGGCATCTGCGGTCCGCAAGACATGAGTTGCTCCTAACGTCAGTTCGTCCTCAACATCGACGCGATAAAAGTTAACCACGTCTATGTTCGCTATAGTAAACTAGCACGTGGTTAACTTTTTGGAAAGGGTCCCCATTCAGATTTCGAAAAAGTTTCCTATACGAAACAAAAAGGCGCGGCAAAGGACCATCCTTTACCGCGCCCTATCATGCTTAGAGCGAGAGATTTCTGATCGATGTGACACAGGAGGCCTCATCCACGCCCGAAACGCGGAACACGATGTCCTCGCCACATTCGCCACAGAGTGCCATGAGCCCTATAACGTCGCGGCCATCGACATGACGATTGCCAATCGAAACCGACACGTCACTACGATGCTTGGCGATAATGTCATAAAGCAGCGCAACCGGGCGGGCATGCAATCCCAACGGATCTTTAATCGTCTTCGTAAATTCGACCATGTCCCCTCCCACGACATCGCACATTCGGCCGGCAAACCCAGCCACGTGGTAGCTATTGTAGCGTTAGATGCTTGTCGAGAGCTCCTCTGAGCACCTCGTGGGCAAAAAGTGGCAAATATGAGTACTGTCACCAATTTAGTAGCAGCAAAATCGAGAGCAAATTGCCTACTTTGAACGATTCGAAGAGGTTGAAAGCCGTCAAACGCCCTTTATAGGGGGTTAGATAGATTGATTTTGAGTCCATTTTCGCTCAGAACGGCCGAAAGAATATGACACCTATTTTGCAACAGTACTCATATTTGGCATTTTTTGACCACGGGGTCCAAAACCATGCCCCAAAACACAAAAGGAGAGGCCTCGTAAGGCCCCTCCTTAGGAAAGGGAATCGATTTATTCCACAGCCGTAGATTAATCCTAGCCGCTACTCCATCAT
>CABSYS010000169.1:0-4184 GCA_902482045.1 uncultured Collinsella sp. | reverse complement strand
AGTCGATAACGACCCCGAGCTGTTTGCCTGCATTGCGCCTGCCTTGTCCGAGCTGCAACTTGTGGACGAGCCGCTGCTAATCGCCGAGGACTTCGCCTTCTATCAGCGCCATCTTCCGGGCGTGTTCTTCTTGCTGGGCACGGGTGCGCCAGAGGGACAAGAAAACCCGAGCGATTCGGATGGCTGTCCCGCCTATGCCACGAGCGCTCTGCATGCCGATACCATGCTCTTTGACGAGAAAATTCTGCTCAAAGGCCTCGATGTCTACAAACGACTGCTTAACTTGGAGTGACGATGGAACGACGCCGACAGACTGCCGTGTATAGTCCGGGTGGATGCGGGTGTGGCTTGCTGCTGATTCCGGTCATCGTCGTGAGCGTTGGCTTGATGTTTGTGCTTGCCGGGCTTGCCGCGGCGGCGAGCGTGTTGCTGATTGTGGCTATTGGCGTGACGGTTTGGCTCTGCCGCAATCGCGAGCAACGTCGTGCCGACGGTAAAACCAATGTTGGCTGGGCCGTCTTCCTGGTCATTGCGTACCCACTGAGTGTCGGCTACCTGGTTTTCTTTGTCCTGCTGATGATTAGTACCTTTACCGGGGAATCCGTCACGGTGGGTTGATGCACTGCCAGCAGAAGGTCTCGCAAAGTGCGTTTGCTTGGCGTTTGGACAACCGCATTGGCCGTTTACCGCAACCTTAGCTCTCAGCTAATGAATTCAAGTTCAATCCTTCCTACGATGTGCTGTGTGCCGGCGCGGTAGCCGGATCGTAGGAAGGATGCATGATGAATAAGCTCGAAAACGAAGTGCTGCTGAGCCGTCGCGCTGCACTTGGCGCATTCGCCACTGTTGCCTTGGGGACTGCCAGTCTTCTTGCCGGCTGCGGTAGCGATAAGGCGACCGTCACCGGGGATGCCGACAATGGCGACAAGAAGGAAGAGACGAAGAAGGAAGAACAGCCGACGACTGACCTGGCTGTTGGCACGACGGTGACCACGACTGCTGGCCTTTCCGTCGTCGTCGATTCCGTCCAGCCCGGTCTCACAAATTATGACGGTTCGACCATGACGGGTATTCACGTCACGTACGTCAACAATGGCGATGAGGGCGCGGACTACAATGTCTACGACTGGAAGGGCGAGGACGCCAACGGTGCTCAGCAGAACCAGGGTTACTACAGCGAGGGTTCCGATGAGCTGCAGTCTGGTACCCTTGCCGCCGGTGGCTCCGTGGCGGGCAATATCTACTTTGATGGTGACATCAAGAAGGCTCTCTATTTTGCCAACGTGTTTGATAAGTCTGCCGCTGCAAGCTGGGTGCTGGCCTAACATGTGCGCTACCGTTGCGCCGTATGGGAGGTGAGGTCGTATGCCCGATAAAAAGCTAACGGACGAGTTACTCAATGAGCTTCTCGACGCGCCAAACATCGATGGCTATATCAAAGAGCACGACTTTGCCGCCCCGTCGCTTTCGGACTACTTAAAGCAGTTGCTGCAAGAGAAGGGGCTCGAGCGCTCGCGCGTGGTGCGTATGGCCGACCTCAACGAGACCTTTGGCTATCAGATCTTTACCGGTTCGCGCAATCCGAGCCGCAATAAGGTGCTGCAGATTGCCTTTGCAATGGCGCTGTCGATGAAGGAGACCAACCGCGCCCTGACGGCTGCCGGAGTGAGCGTCCTCAACTGCAAGGACCGTCGCGATGCAATCATTATCTTTTGCATCGACCGTGGCTGTAGCCTCCAAAAGGTCAATGAAGAGCTGTATCGCTTTGGCGAGGAAACGGTGAGTTAGTGGCCGATGGCTGAGCCGGCGGTATCACCAGAACAACCATGCAAACGAACGGGGTGCGGACACCATGGGGTGTCCGCACCCTGCGTTATGATGGACGCCATGGATACTCAGAGCCCAACATATTCCGATGACGAGCTGACTGCTTCACTTGTCGAGCATTTGGCGTCGCTCGACCGCGATGACAGCTATCGTGTGGAGCGCGTGCTCAAGTGCTCGGATGTCGAGACGACCGAACTCGTCTATTTTGAGGGCTCTGGCGGCGGGTCTCTCGGTCCCTTTGTCCGCAAGCGCATTGATGCTTCGGTGCAGATTGGCGGAGCATATGAGCGCCTGTTTGCGGCCCAGCGCGCCGGTCGTCGTTTTGAGCACTTACCCCGAATCGTCGATTGTCGCCGTGTGGGCGACGAGCTTGACGTGGTGATGGAGTATGTCGAAGGCGAGACACTCGAGGCGTTGGTGGGACGCCTGGGGGCGACGCCCGATTATGCCCGCGGGCTGTATCCCGTTCTGTGTGAAGCGGTGGGCGAGCTGCATGCTGGTTTTGCAGCTGCGGGGGAGCCGGGGGTGCCGGTAATCCACCGCGACCTTAAACCCTCGAACATCATCGTATCGGGCGTGAGGTATGCGGCCGATGCCGGCATGACCTTCTCGTCGCTGGTGATTATTGACCTGGGAATTGCGCGCGTTTGGCGCGATGGCGCCGACGCCGACACCGTCAAGTTTGGCACGCGTTCCTATGCGCCGCCCGAGCAGTTTGGGTTTGGGCAGACGAGCGTCCGCAGCGATATTTACGCGCTTGGCGCACTGCTGTTCTTTTGCCTGACGGGAACTGACCCCAAGCCGGGGCGTGACATGCGCGAGCAATGCGAGGCGCATGGCATTCCCGTTCCGCTGGCGGATGTGATTTGCATGGCGATGGCGCTCGATCCCGCCAAGCGTTTTGCAAGTGCAAAGGCACTGGGGCATGCTGCGCGTGCGGCATATGAGCTATGTCTCCCTGCTCCGTCGCCCGTGACCTTTTCTGCTGCCAGTGTGCCCCGGGCCGCGGTGTCACAGGTGCAGCGGGTACAGCAGCCGGTTGCCCCTGCGCTTTCGCCTTCTGCAAGCCGGCGTTCGATTGTCTCTCTCGTGACGTCCAAATGTGCGCGTCTGCTCTCGCGTATCCCCGAGCCCGTGGGGCGCATATGGAATGGATGCGTCTATGCGACAACATTGTTGCTGCTGATGGGCAGCCATTTTGCGGTATTTACGCCGACGGGCGAAAACCGAAACTATCCAACGTGGTTTTTGGCGCTTGAGTATTTCTTTATGGTCGATGGCCTGGTGCTGCTCATTACATTCGGAATGCTCGACCGGCGTAGGCTTCGACGTCGTTTTCCGGTGCTCGATCGGTATCGGGGGAGTGCTTTTGTCGAACTATGGTTCAAGGCGCTCGGGTTTATGTTTGCCGTCATGTGCGTCGTCGTTGTTGTCGGCAACGCGACCGGTGTCGTCTCCTAGAGAATCGAAAAGGGGCCCCGTTTGGGGCCCCTTTGCAGTTGCACTTAAATACGGTTCATTTGATTGGCGACCTTGTTGTACCAGTCCTGCCACGTGGGCGGGCAGTACTTCTTGGCGGCTGCCGGGGTAAGCGTGGAGCCATAGTTGGCGCCCAGGTAGGCAACGTGGGCGGAGACACCCTCGCCCCAGCTGCCGAAGCTACGCCAACCACCGCCGCGGGCACTCCAGCCCCAGGCGTTATAGGAGCCGGCGCAATAGAGGCCCTTGCTGCTCTCGATGCAAGCGATGGCGGGGGACCAACGGGGATCGACGCCGGTATTCCAGGCGGCGACGGCAAAGTTGTATCCCTGGCCTGCCATAGGGGAGCCGGCAAGGTAGTTATCGATGCGGCTCGTCCACTCGTTAATGAACGAGTCGTAATCGGAGTTACCGCTATTCGAGCTGTTCACCGTGGTGTCGATGGTGGTGTTGGCGTTGGTGGCCTGGCTGCTGGAATTGCTGCCGCTTACGCCCTCGCCCGAGAGCTTCTCAGCGGCAGCGGCCTTATCGGCCTCAAGCTTGGCAAGCTCGGCGGCATTTTCCTGCTCGGCTTTTGCCTGTGCCTCGCTGCGGAGCTGCTGGGCCTGCGCCAGCGCATCCTCGGCGTTTTTCTGCTCTGTCTCAAGCTGAGACTTGGCCTGCTGGAGTTCGGCCTTGTTCTGCTCGAGTTTGGTTTGCATGTTATTGAGCTCTTCGATCTCGTCGACGCTTGAGCTCGTGATCTGGTTGGTGTATTTGCAGGTCGTGATGAACTCACCCAGGCTCTGTGCGTTGACCAGGAAGCTCACGATGGGATTGGTGCCCTTCTGATACTTGTACAGATCGCGCATGGCGGAGCTTGCCTTGGCCTGCTGCTC
>CABSYS010000168.1:0-4185 GCA_902482045.1 uncultured Collinsella sp. | reverse complement strand
GTATAAGAGACAGGCATAGCGGCAAGCTTTACCTGCGGCGGCATCCCCCACGTGCCGGCGAGCGCAAGCGAGGTCTACGCGCACACCTTCCCGCGCATGGCCGCCAAGACGCGGCAGTATTACGACCGCTACCCCGCCGACGTCGAGCGTGTGGCGGTTCTTGCCGATGCGCTTGAGGAGCAGAAGCCCGTGCTGCCCGACGGCTCGCCGATGACGGTCGAGCGCCTACAGCTCATGGGCAGCGACTTTGGCATGAAGCCGAGCTTTGAGCGCATGCATTGGATCATCGATCACGCTTTTGTTAACGGCGACGGCACGCTGAGCTGCGGTGCCTCAGTATCCGATAGCTTTTTGATGCGTACCTTCGAACGCACCAACACGCGCACGAATCCGCTGTACTGGACGCTTCAGGAGTTCATCTACGCCGACGGCGACACCATGCCCATTCGCTGGGCCGCGGCAGAAGAGAAAGCTCATCGTGCCGAGTTCGACACACTCGCGCGCCCGCTCATGTTTACCGGAGAGGCCATGTTCCCGTGGATGTTCGAGCAGATGCCCGAACTTAAGCCCTTCAAGCCCGCGATGGACCTGCTGATGGAAGACACAAGCTGGGACAAAATCTACGACCCGCAGCGCCTAGCATGCAACGACGTGCCACTCCAGGCCGCGGTGTATTTCGACGACATGTACGTCGATTCGGGTATGCAGCTCGACACGCTCAGCCGCGTGGGCAACTCGCATGCCTGGGTAACGAACGAGTTCGAGCACGACGGCCTGCACGGCAGTGTGGTATTCAAGCACCTCTTCGACGAAGCCCTCAACCGCGGAGACCTGCGCCGAATCTTCTAGTGAAGAAGTGTCCCCATCAACCGGCACAACAGGAACGTCCCCAAGTGCCGAATTCTCGAGCGACGGATGACGCCCTTCGCCACGAAAGCGGCCCATCTACTACGTTTCACCCGCATGGCCCAACCAGATGCCATAAATAAAGAAAACCGCAGGCGTTCTACCTGCGGTTTTCTTTTTGCAATTCTTGGCATGGTCACCGATAGCCTATTAAACGTAGTAGATGGGCCGTTTTCGTGGCGACCAGCTCGGACATAAGCGCGGCGGGGCAAAGTTACCCTGGTAATTTCGCCCCACGTGCATTGCAGATCGAAGGCGCCCGGCGTCGAGGCCTAAGCAAATACAATCAAGTTGTCCCTGTGGATCGCGGGCTTCTCGGCCAGGTCTGCCAGCAGACGGTTGCTGGCAATCTGGTCCTGACGGCGTCCGGCTGCAAGCTCCAGCACGTCTGAATCGGCCTCGGCGATTCCGCGGGCGACGACCATACCGCTCGGATCGCACACATCGAGCACATCGCCCTCGGCAAACTCTCCATCGACCTGGCGAATACCCACCGCGAGCAAGGACGAGCCACGGCTGACCAGCGCCTTCGCAGCACCATCATCGACCGTCACCGAGCCATGCGCCTTGTCACCCAGTGCGATCCACAGCTTACGGGGTGCAATATCCAGGCGCTCCGCCGGCGGGTCGAACAGCGTGCCCACGCTCTCGCCGCGGGCCAGGCGCACGAGCGCATCGGGCTCCTCGCCCGAGCAGATCACGCTCTGAATGCCGGCCGTCATCAAAATGCGGCTCGCGCGAATCTTGGTGATCATGCCGCCCGTACCCACCGAGGTCGAAGAATCGCCCGCCGAGGCAATAATCCTGGCATCGATCTTATGCACGACCGGGACAAACTCGGCCGTCGGGTCCTCGTGCGGATTGGCGGTGTAGAGGCCGTCGATGTCGGACAGCGTCACGCACAGGTCGGCGGAAACCAGGCAGCTCACGAGCGCCGCCAGCGTGTCGTTGTCGCCGAACTTGATCTCGTCGACGGTAACGGTGTCGTTCTCGTTGACGACCGGCACCACGCCCAGCTCAACCAGACGCAGCAGGGCGTCGCGCGCGTGCAGATAGGACGTGCGACGCGCCGTGTCGTGACGCGTGAGCAGCACGAGCGAGGTGAGCAGGTCACGCGCATGGAACTCCTCGTCGTAGGCCGACGAGATGATGCACTGACCGGCCGAGGCGCAGGCCTGCAGGCTCGGCAGGTCACCGACCGGTTTGCGGTCGAAACCCAGAACGGGATAGCCACAGGCAATGGCGCCGGAGCTCACCACGACCAAGCGCCAGCCGAGCTTGCGCAGGGCCGCGGCCTGATTGGCCAGGCCACCGATAAACGCGCGGTTGACCTTGCCATCGGCACCCACCACCGTGGACGAGCCGATCTTTACCACCATCGTTTTATAGGAAGTCGTCATACGTCAAACCAATCGAGTGTTGAGCAGGAGGGCGAGCTGGAGCAGCCGGGGCACCCGGTGCAGGACGGACGAAAATGATCCGTTTTCCTCCGTCCCCTTCAGATCATTTTGCCCAGGGGAAGGCCGAAGCCGCGGCCATGTTCTTGCGCACGAGCTCGTCGCGCACCTGGGCCAGACCCTGTTCCATACCCACCACGTAGGTCTGCGGATACAGGAAGCGCTTGAAAGCCGCATCCAGATGATCGAGTGCCCAAGCACAGCGCTCGCGTGCGTCCTCGATACTCTCGCGCGGGGCTACCGCACTGCCATCGCGCACAATCGGCACCAGCAGCTCGCGATACTCAAGCTCGGACACATCGGTCACCAGGGCGGCATCGTTCACGGCCACGAGGGTATTGCCGCGCGCGGCGCCCTCCCCCGCCAGATGATCCTCGTCATAGATCATGTCGCAGACCGGGCCGCCAAAGCCGTCGTAATAACGGCGCACGCGCTGCACGCCCGGGATCGTGCGCTTGTAGGGCTGCTCGGAGAGCTTCACCACCGGCGTCCACGGGTCCGCATCGCTCGCACGGCGGGCGGAAAGCTTGTACACGCCGCCCAGCGCCGGCTGATCGTAGCAGGTCGCAAGCTTGGTACCCACGCCAAAGCTATCGATGGGCGCGCCCTGGTCGAGCAGCGACTGAATCGTGTACTCGTCCAGGTCGTTGGAAACCGAAATCCCCACATAAGGCAGGCCCTCGGCGTCAAAACGTCCGCGAACATACTTGGACAACTTAGCCAGGTCGCCCGAGTCGATGCGAATGGCCGACAGGCGCTCGCCCGCCGCCTCCATCTCCTTGGCAACCGTAATGGCATGCTCGCAGCCCTCGCGCACGTCGTAGGTGTCAATGAGCAGCGTGCAATTCTTGGGGCTCGACTTGGCAAAGGCGCGGAAGGCCTCGAGCTCGGAGTCAAAGCTCATCACCCAGCTGTGCGCGTGTGTGCCAAAGACGGGGATGCCGTAACGGCGCCCTGCAAGCACGTTAGACGTGGACGAGCAGCCGGCCACATAGCTTGCGCGCGCAACAGCCAAGCCGCCATCGGGACCCTGGGCACGACGCAGGCCGAACTCGGCCACGGGACGGCCGTCCGCCGCCAACACCACGCGTGCCGTCTTGGTGGCAACAAGCGTCTGGAAGCCGACGATGTTGAGCAGCGCGGTCTCGAGCAGCTGGCACTCCAGCGCCGGGCCGGTGACGCGCACCATAGGCTCGCGCGGAAATACGAGCTCGCCCTCGGGCACGGCGTCGATATTCACGTGCGCACGGAAGTTGCGCAGGTAGTCGAGGAAAGCAGGCTTAAACATCGCGCCGCCGGCAGGAGCCTGGAGCGAAGCTAGATAGTCGATGTCCTCGGGCGTAAAGCGCAGGTTCTCGACAAGCTCGGGCAGCTCGGCGGTGCCGCACATGACGGCATACGCGCTGCCAAAGGGATGGTCGCGGTAAAACGCGGTAAAACAACCCTGCTCATTGGCCTTGCCGCTCTCCCACAGGCCCTGGGCCATAGTGAGTTCGTACAGATCGGTGAGCATTGCGATGTCGGTGGGATGCGAGATGTCGGTCAAAGCCATGGGGCGACCTTTCGGATGTGTGGTGCAGAATTTGAGGGTTGGACGAGAGCAGAGCATGCGGACATGATGCCCGATGCAAATCGGTTAGAGCAGGCCCATGCTGGTCAGGATCGTGTAGCCCATAAAGATGACAAACGCGATGAGGGCAAGGACAATGATGATTTTTTGAGCCGGCGCCATGCCAGGGATCTCGTTCTCGCCCGTAGGCTCCTTGGAGGTAACCTGTCTCTTATACACATCTCCGAGCCCACGAGACATGCGCAGATCTCG
>CABSYS010000167.1:0-4201 GCA_902482045.1 uncultured Collinsella sp. | reverse complement strand
GAGATCTGCGCATGTCTCGTGGGCTCGGAGATGTGTATAAGAGACAGCCTCCTTTGGTTGATGAGGTCCTCGATAATGCGGACGACCTCATCGATGGTGTGGGCGGTGGAGTCGACGTGCACGGCGTCCTCGGCGGGCACGAGCGGGGCGACCTCGCGGCTGCTGTCGAGCTTGTCGCGCTGCTTGAGGGCGTCGAGGGTCTCGTCGACCTCGGCCTCGAGCTGCCCGGCAGTAAGCGGCTGGGCGTCGTTTTGGTGGCGCTGCAGCACGCGGCGACGGGCGCGCTCGCGCGGGTCGGCGGTCAGGAACACCTTGACCTGCGCGTTGGGGAACACGACGGTTCCGATGTCACGGCCCTCGGCCACGATATCGCGGTCCTCGGCGGCACGGCGCTGATGGATGAGCATGGCCGCGCGCACGCCCGGGTAGGCCGAGACCTTGGACACGTTAGCGTCAACCTGCGGGGTGCGAATGGCAGCCGAGGCGTCCTTGCCGTCGATGGTCAGGCGCGTGTCCTCGCCGGTGCCGTTGGTAAAGCGGATTTCGATTTGCTCGGCGAGGGCGTCGATGGCCGCCTCGTCGTCCAGATCGATGCCGCGGTCGAGCGCGGCGAAGGTGACGGCGCGATACATGGCACCCGTGTCGAGCTTGTTAAAGCCCAGCTGGCGGGCAATCTCCTTGGCGATGGTGGACTTGCCGGAACCGGCGGGGCCGTCGATAGTGACGATCATGTAATGCTTCCTTTCGGTGGTTGACGTGCTGGTATGGGACGCGGACGTTGAGGCGCGGCGGGTTGCCTAGCCTGTGTAGCGCTCGCGGTAGGTGTTGCGCTTGGGCGCGGAGCCGTGGCTGCCGTGGTGGCGCGTGCGGCTCGTGGTGTTGGACGCGGGCGCGGCGGCGCGCTTGGAGGCGGCCTGCCTGGGCGGGATACCGCCGGCCTTGAGGATCTGCACCTCGCGGTCGGTGAGCTCGCGCCACGAGCCCTTGGCCACGTCCTTGAGCTCCAGTCCGGCAAAGTTGCAGCGGTGCAGGCGGTTCACCGGGTGGTGGATCTTGCTCAGCATGCGTTTGACCTGATTCTTGCGGCCCTCGCGGATGATGACCTCCACGGCCGTGGTGCCGGGCTTGACGCCTTGCGGAGCCACGGCCTCGGCCTCGCGCGCGCTGATGACGCGGCAGATCGCCGGCTGGCACAGGCCGTCGTCGAGCTCGATGCCGCGACGCAGCGGTTCCAAGTCGCGATCGGTCAGGCGGCCGTCTACCAGTGCCTGATAGGTCTTGTAGACGTGCTTGCTGGGGTGCAGCAGATCCTGCGAAAGGTCGCCGTCGGTGGTAAAGAACAGAAGGCCCGTGGTGTCGCGGTCCAGGCGACCCACCGGGAAGAGCCCCGGAAAGCGGTCGCGCGGAACCAGCTCGGCCACGCAAGGGCGCTCCTGCGGATCGCTCATGGTGGTGAGGTAGCCGGTCGGTTTGTAGAGCATCAGGTACACGGCACCCTGGTTGAGCTTGACGGGCATGCCGTCGACCTCGATATGGTCGCGGTCCACATCGACCTTGGTGCCCAGTTCGGTCGCGACCTGGCCGTTGACGGTCACGCGACCGGCGGTCATCAGGTCCTCCGAGCCGCGGCGGCTCGCCACGCCCGCGCGCGCCAAAAAGCGCTGCAGGCGCATGGTGTGCGGATAGACGGGCTGGGCGTCGGTTGCGGGTACTGCGTTGCCCATGGCGCGCGTCTCCCCTACTTCGTTAGTCCTCGTCATTCAAATCCTCCGAGGTCTCGTCGACGACCAGAGTCTCCAAGTCCTCGACTGCCTCAACATCTTCAACATCGGTATCGATCAGTTCGCGCTCTTCGTCCAAGTCCTCGGCCTGCTCCTCGAGCGTGGACTGAATGCTGCGACCGCTCAGGCGCTCGCGGATAAACTGGCGCGACTGCTCGTCGGGGGCAAACTGCTCCAGATCGGGCAGGTCGCGGGTGGAGCGCAGGCCGAACTTTTCCAAGAAGGCGTTGGTCGTGCCGTAGATGATTGCCTGACCGCGCTCGGGGTCGCGGCCGAGCTCACGCACCAGGCCCTTGTCCACGAGCGACGCGATAACGCCGTCGGAGTTGACGCCGCGGATGCCCTTGACCACCTCGCGCGTGACGGGCTGGTGGTAGGCGATGACGGCTAGGGTCTCGAGCGCCGCCTGAGACAGTTTTTGCGTGTCCCAGCTCAGCACGTAGGCCTCGACCACGTCGTGGTAGGCGGGGTGCGTAAACAGGCGCCAGCCGCCGGCGACCTCGCGCAGCTGAAAGCCGCGGTTGGCCTCCTCGTACTCAACCTTGAGCTCGGCCAAAAGCGACGCGCACTCGCCGGGGGCGATATCCAGTGCGCCGGCTAGCGCGGGCGCACTCACCGGGTCGCTCGACACCAGCAGCAGCGCCTCGAGGGCGCCTTTGAGGCTGTTTGCCTCCAGCGTGGAAAGGGTTGACATGGTTGCCGCTCCTATTCGGTGAGCTCGGGGCCCTCGCCGGGAACGTATGCCTCGGCGCCCTCGACGCGGTTGATTTGAATGGTTCCAAAAATCTTGTCCTGGCTCAGCGTAAGCGAGCCGCGCTTGGCGAGCTCGAGCATGGCCAGGAAGGTGACAACGAGCTGCTCGGTGGTGGCGTCGCCGTCCAACAGCTCGCGGAAGGTGCAGGATTGGTGCGCCATGGTAAAGCGGTCGACCGAGGCCACGGTCAGGTCGAGCGGCACGCGATGCGGCGCCACGTGCTCGGCCTCCAGCAAGAAGGTCTGGCGCTTGCCGTCCAGGTCGGCGCAGATGACGGCGAGGCCACGCAGGGTGATGCCGGCCAGGTAGTCGGGCATAAGGCCTAAAAACTCGGGGTCGGGGCCGGCCACGCGCGGATGCATACGGCTCTCGGCCTGCATGCGCGCGCCGAGGGCTGCCGCCGCGCCCTTAAACTGCTTGTAGGCAATCAGGCGCTGAATCAGGACCTCGCGCAGGGCGTCGCCGTCAAGCGCACTGAGCTCCTCGAGGTCTTCATCGTCCTCGTCATCGTCGTCTGACTTGCGCGGGGCTTCTTGGGGCACCAGCGAGGCGGCCTTGATGTCCAAAAGGGTTGCCGCGACCAGCAAAAAGTCGCTCGCCACATCCAGGTCCAGCGCCTCGATGCGCTCGACCTCGGCCAGGTATTGCTCTGCCACCTCGCTGATCGAGATGGCGCCGATATCTACTTTTTGGCGGGTTACCAGCTGCAGCAGCAGGTCGAACGGTCCGCTGTAGACCTGCGTCGACACGCGATACGACATCTTCGACCTCCTTTGACAGCGCCTTCGCGGCGCGGTTTGGGTGCATGTTACGACCGTTTTGCAAGGTCGACCTGTAAGTTTACCCTAGATGCCGGCGATTGCGAAGTTGAGCAGCCACTCGGCCAGCGGATACACGGTAACATCGAAATAGCGGCCGATCACGTCAATACCGGTCCACATGGGCAGCAGATACAGCACGATGATAAGGATCGGCATGGCGTACTGCTGCAGGCGATAGTAGTTGGCGAGCGCCTTGCCTTTGAGGAACGGCACGATGATCGACGAGCCGTCGAGCGGCGGAATCGGGATGAGGTTAAAGAACGCGAGCGACAGGTTGACCACGATAAAGGTGGCGCCGAAGTTCATGATTTGGGAGGCCACGGCAAAGGACATGCTGGCATAGAGGTTGACATACGCTGCGTGCATGAGAGCAGCTGCAAGGCATGCTAGTGCGATGTTCGATGCGGGGCCGGCAGCGCTCACCAGGACCTCGTCGCGCTTGGGGTGCTTGAGGTTGTTGAGGTAGACGGGCACGGGCTTGGCAAAGGCGAACACCGGGCCACCGGCGGCAAGCATCAGCAGCGGTAGGAGAATGGTGCCAAACGGGTCGATGTGGTTGAGCGGGTTGAGCGAGACACGACCGCGCGATCGGGCAGTCTTGTCGCCGAGAGCCCAGGCAGCGGCGGCGTGCGCGCTCTCGTGGATAACGATGCCTATGACGACGGCGACGGCGCTGGCAAGTAGGTTCATGATGTAGCTGCTGGACATGGTGCTCCCCTAGCGGACGCGGCGCGAGGCACGCGTGAGCAGGTAATCTGCCACAAACAGGATGACGGCCACGATGGCGTAATCTAAGCCTGTCTCTTATACACATCTCCGAGCCCACGAGACATGCGCAGATCTCG
>CABSYS010000166.1:0-4209 GCA_902482045.1 uncultured Collinsella sp. | reverse complement strand
GCGAGATCGCCCACAACAAGACCGTGCTGGTCTACATGATCGCGTTCTTCTTCTACATCGACGGCGTGCACACGGTCATTTCCATGGCAACCAGCTACGGGTCGGCTTTGGGCATCGACTCGACCCAACTGGTGCTGGCGCTGCTCGTCACGCAGTTTGTGGCCTTCCCGTCCGCCATCATCTACGGCAAGCTCGCCGGTCGCGTGGGCACGCTCAACATGATCATGGTGGCCGTCGCCGCCTACATGGGCATCGTGCTCTTTGCCGCGTTTTTCTTAAAGACCGCCTTTGAGTTTTGGGTGCTTGCCATTTTGGTCGGTCTGTTCCAAGGCGGCGTGCAGGCGCTGAGCCGCAGCTTTTTTGGCCGCATCATCCCCAAGGAAAAGTCCAACGAGTACTATGGCTTCTTTGATATCTTTGGCCGTTACGCAAGCGTTATGGGCACCTTCCTGGTGTCGGTTGTCACCTCGCTGACCGGCAACCCGTCGCTGGGCGTCCTTTCTATTGGCGTTCTGCTGGTTGTTGGCTTTGTGCTGCTGGTCCGTCTGTCCCGCATGGCTCAGGCGGCGGCGTAAGGCAACCGGGCTCAGTACAGCAATTGTGCCTATCTGCAGTACTCTTTTGGAAGTGGCCGCATAAATCATTCTGACTTCCGAACAATGTTTAGCCCAAGTGGGTATGATGGAATCAGCTAGGTCGCGGGGCGTCGCCTGTGTTTGGCGGCGCCCCGTTTTTGTGTTGCAAGGAGGGTAAAGGTATGAACGCCACGGTTGTGATCCCATCATATTGGGCGGGCGATGATACCCAAGCAAACGCTCCCGGCACCTACGATCACTCGACGTCGCTCAATGCCGCCAACCCGGAACTCGATCGCTGCCTGACTTCGCTCGAACAGGTGCGCGACATTCCGCGCATCATTCTCTTGGTGGTCTGTCCGGTTTCTGCCACGGCCGACGTATCCCATCGCGTGCACGAAATCGTCAATGCGCATCCCTCACTTAAGGTCACCATCGTTACCAATACTCAGGCTTCGCGTGTTGCCGACCGCGTGGCGCAGATTGCGCCCAAAGGCTCGGGCGAGTGCGTGAGCCTGCGCGGCTACGGCGCCATCCGCAACATGGGTCTTGCCTGCGCGGCGGTGCTGGGGCACGACGCGGTTGTGTTTTTGGATGACGACGAGACCGTCATCGATGCCGACTTTATGAAGCGTGCGACCTATGCACTGGGCCAGCAGACGCGTCAGGGCCTGCCGATTTTGGTCAAGAGCGGATACTTTTACGATCGCGACGGGTCGCCGCTGGCTCCCACGGACAAAGCGGGCATTTGCCATCGCTGGTGGACCAAGCGTATCGAGTTCAATCGCTGGATGAAAAAGGCGCTCTCGGGCACTCGCATCTCGCGCTCCAATTACGTGTGTGGAGGCCTGATGGCCCTGCACGCCCGCGCCTTTACGCGCGTGGCCTTCGACCCGTTTATCACCCGCGGCGAGGATCTGGACTATCTCTTTAACATGCGCATGTTTGGCTACGACGTGTGGTTCGACAACGAGTGGACCGTACGCCATCTGCCGCCCGAGTCCGAGAAGCGCTCGCCGCGCTTTATGCAGGACGTGTACCGTTGGTATTACGAGCGGGCCAAGCTGACGTTCGCTGCGCACCAAAAGGAGCTCATTCCGGTTACGGCCGCATCGCTCATGCCCTATCCGGGTCCGTGGATCTCGCGTGAGCTCGACGACCGCGTGCGCAAGACCGCCATGGTTCGCAGCATGTTTACCCGCGAGCACGAGGGGTATCTGCGCATCTGGCGTCATGGTATTGACGAGGCCAAGACCTATGCCCGCCAAAACGCCGCAAGCTACCTGCGTTTTCAGAGTTTCTGGCCCAAGATCATGGACGAACTTTGGCGCGACGCACAACTGATTAGCATCCTGGAGGGGGCTGAATGATCGACCGCCGCGCCCAGCGCGATAATTCAATTTCAATCTTTCGCATCATCGCCGTTGTCTGCGCCGTTTGCGTGTTGGCGTACTTTATCTTTGCCCTGGCGACTGGCATTGAGCCGATTGCCACGGTGGTCGCCTGTGCGTTACTGTGCATCTTCCTGTGCATCTTTATCTATTTGACGCTCAATCCCGATTCGGTACGCTCCCAGTACACCGAGGAGACGCTTTCGGTTGCCTCGGCCATGCTCGAGGACATTAAGGGCGGCCTGACACAGGAATCAGCGCTTTTGGTGTGCCGACGTATTCTGCCCGAGACACGTGCCATGACCGTTGCCATCACCGATGAGGGCAACGTGCTGGCCTGCGCGGGCGAGTTCGAGGAAAAGCTACTGCCCGACTCGCCCATCCACACGCTTGCCACGCGCTACGTCATTGAGCACGGCATCGTGCAGTCGTTCAACCGCGTGGTGGACGTGGTGGGTTCGGATGGCTCACACAACCATGTTCCCGCCGGTATCATCGCGCCCATCAAGGTGGGCGACCGCACCGTCGGCACGCTCAAGTTCTACTACAAGACCCCGCGCGCCGTCGACCGTACCCAGTATGCGCTCGCCTCGGGCTTTGCCGAGATCCTGTCCACGCAGCTCGCCATCCACGAGCTCGAGGTGCAAAAGGAGCTCACGGCCCGTGCCGAGGTGCGTGCCCTGCAGGCGCAGATCAATCCGCACTTTCTGTTTAACACGCTCAACACCATCGCGTCGTTTACGCGTACCGACCCGCTGCGCGCCCGCGAGCTGCTGCGCGAGTTCTCCTCGTTCTATCGCGCCACGCTCGACAACTCGGGGTCGCTTATTCCGGTCTCGCGCGAGGTTGCCCAGACCAAGCGCTACCTGACGTTTGAGAAGGCGCGCTTTGGCGAGGACCGCGTACTGGCGACCTTCGATGTCTCCGAGGATGTCGAGGACACGTTGGTCCCGGCCTTTGTAATCCAGCCCATCGTCGAGAACGCCGTGCGGCATGGCATGGGCGATGACGACGCCCTGCGGATCGATGTGACCGTCCATCAAGACGGCGACGACGCAATCCTGATTGCCGTGGCCGACAACGGCGTGGGCATGGACGAGGGCACCGCCGCCAGGCTGTTTGATGAGCGCTCCGCCCGCCCCGATGCCAGTTCCCCGCAAGGCGGCGGCGCCGGCGTGGCCATGCACAATATTTCTGAGCGCATCCATCGCTTTTATGGACCGCACTCTTATACGCGCGTCGAATCGGCGCCGGGCAAGGGCACCAAAGTGCTCCTGCATCTTGATTTGTCAGAGAGCATCTTTGACATTCAAGAGTAAAATAAAAGGCTATGGGCTCAACGCCAAGCGGCGGATGCCCAGCGTAGTTTGTTGACGAAAGGTTTAATCCCTATGCTGCGTGCGATGATTGTGGATGACGAGGCCCCGGCCCGTTCGGAACTTCGCTTCTTGCTCGAGCAGACGGGCAAGATCGGCACGATCACTGAGGCGTCGAGCGTCCGCTCCGCCATTGAGATGTTGATGGAGAGCCGCGTCGATGTCGTATTTCTCGATATCTCGATGCCCGGCGCTTCTGGTCTGCAGCTTGCCGAGGCACTGCATAAGCTTAAGAATCCGCCGGCGATTGTGTTTGTGACCGCGTATAGCGATCATGCCGTCGAGGCGTTCGACGTAGATGCCGTCGATTACCTCATGAAGCCGGTCGAGGAGGCACGCCTGGATCGCGCGATCGAGAAGGTCATGCAGCACACCAAGCCCGTCACGGACAGCAAAGCCACCATCGAGCGCATTCCGGTGGAAAAGGGCGGCCGTAAGGTCCTTATCCCCGTGGATGACATTCGCTTCATCATGGCCAAGGACGATTACTCCTGTATCTATACCGTCGATGATCGTTTTCTATCGACGACTTCGCTGGCGCAGTTCGAGGCCAAGCTTTGCGACTTTGGCTTCTTTCGCGTTCATCGCCGCTATATCGTCAACTTGGCGTGCGTCACGGATGTCGAGACGGTGCCCTCGGGCGCTATCCAACTGGGTATTACGGGCGTCGACGAACGCGTGCCGGTTTCGCGCCGCCGCGTTGTACCGCTCAAGAAGGCCCTGAGCCTCTAGCACACTGGCCCCGCAGCCCTGTAGACCAATTGTCTGCGGAGCCGTGGGGCTTTTTGTATATACGTCGAATCGGTTTTGAAGAAGGGATCCCATGAACAGTGCAAGCGCCAAGCGCATCGACATCATCTCGGACAC
>CABSYS010000165.1:0-4265 GCA_902482045.1 uncultured Collinsella sp. | reverse complement strand
CGCATGTCTCGTGGGCTCGGAGATGTGTATAAGAGACAGGCTACCGAGGGCGTATCGAATTCGCTCGAAATCATATGCGCGATGGGGGCGGTGGTGGCACCGTTACCCGAGCCGCCGGCCGAGCAGGTGACCGAGACAAAGCTCGGCGAAAGCTTGCACAGATTGCCTGCCACTTCGCGAGCCGTGTCGAGGGTTAGCTCGCCCTTGGGCGGGAACATCTCAAACGAAACGGGTGCGGTGCCCTGGGATGCTGCCTGCTTAAAAACCTCGTCGACGCGCATATCGTGCTCCTTTAGATACGCAATAGTGTGATGTGTTTTAAGGATTCTACAGCACCACTGTGTCACGGTGGAGTTTCACTCGCTATTTGGGGATACCAATCGAAAATGCTTTGCTATCGGCATTTCCTATAACAGAGCGGTTAATCTAGGATGGGGCTATATTGAATGGTATTTGATGCGAAATACCAGTTAATAGAGCCCCATCCCAAATTGACTACCCTTAAACTATGGGGAGAGGTCTGCAATTTATACAGTTGATTGGCCATTAAGGGCGGCAGCGCCGCTGTGATGCGGTAACCTCATTGATTGGTTTCGCGACAGCAACATAACGGTAATGTCGCGGAAACACGGCGAGTCTAAGCTATGACTCGTTCGTTAGTAATCAACACCGCATCTCACGCGGTGCCGATACGAAGGGAGTTCCGTATGGCCGATCTTACTGACCGCTTCGGGACCATGGTGTTCTCTGAGGAAGTCATGAAGGACTACCTCCCCAAGGACATTTGGAAGCGCCTTGCTGCAACCCTCGAGGACGGTGAGCCGCTCGACCTGGATGTGGCCAACGCCGTTGCCCACGCCATGAAGGTCTGGGCCATCTCCAAGGGCGCGACGCACTACGCGCACTGGTTCCAGCCGCTTTCGGGCATTACTTCCGAGAAGCACGACAGCTTCTTGGAGCCCAACCACGACGGCACCGCCATCACCAAGTTTACGGGCAAGAACCTCATCCAGGGCGAGCCGGATGCCTCCAGCTTCCCCAACGGCGGCCTGCGTGCCACCTTCGAGGCCCGTGGCTACACCGCTTGGGATCCTACCAGCCCCGCCTTCATTAAGGACGATGTCCTGTGCATCCCCACGGCTTTCTGCTCCTACACGGGCGAGGCCCTGGACAAGAAGACCCCGCTGCTGCGCTCCATGACCGCGCTCTCGCGTGAGTCCAAGCGCGTTTTGGCGCTGTTTGGTAAGACCCCCAAGAAGGTCGTTCCTTCCGTGGGCGATGAGCAGGAGTACTTCCTGATCAAGAAGGACGCTTACCGCAAACGCAGGGACCTGGTCATCACCGGCCGCACCCTCTTTGGTGCTGCTCCCTGCAAGGGCCAGGAGCTCGAGGAGCACTACTTTGGCGCTATCCGCCCCACCGTCTCGGCCTATATGAAGGACCTGGACGATGAACTGTGGGCGCTTGGTATTCCCGCCAAGACCAAGCACAACGAGGTCGCTCCTTGCCAGCATGAGCTCGCCCCTGTCTATGGCGAGGTCAACGAGGCCATCGACCAGAATCTGGTCATGATGGAGAAGATGAAGCTCATCGCCTCCCGTCACGACTTGGTCTGCCTGCTGCACGAGAAGCCCTTCGAGGGCATCAATGGTTCGGGCAAGCACAACAACTGGTCGCTTGGCACCGAGTCCGAGAACCTGCTCGACCCGGGCGACACCCCGCTCGACAACCTGCAGTTCATCGTCTTCCTCACCGCGGTGATTGAGGCCGTCGATAACTATCAGGAGCTCCTGCGTGCCTCCGTTGCCTCGGCCGGCAACGATCATCGTCTGGGCGCCAACGAGGCTCCTCCGGCGATTATGTCCATCTTCCTGGGCGACCAGCTTACCGAGGTCGTCGAGAAGATCATCGATGGCAAGGCTTCCGTCCATGCCACGCGCGGCGTGCTCGACCTGGGCGCCGATACCCTGCCCAAGTTGATGCAGGACAACACCGACCGCAACCGCACCTCCCCGTTCGCCTTCACCGGCAACAAGTTCGAGTTCCGTGCCTGCGGCTCCGAGCAGAACGTCTCCGACTCCAACCTGGTGCTCGATGCCGCCGTGGCCAAGTCGCTCAAGTCCTTCGCCGACGCACTCGAGGGTACGCCCGAGGATAAGTTCCAGGACGCCGCGCTCGAGTACTGCAAGAAGGTGCTGACCGATCACCAGCGCATCCTGTTCTCCGGCGACGGTTACTCCGACGAGTGGCCCATTGAGGCCGAGAAGCGCGGCCTTGCCAACAACAAGACCACGGCCGACGCCCTGCCCGCCTTTGTTTCCGATAAGGCTATCGCGCTCTTTGAGGAGACGGGCGTCCTGACCAAGGCCGAGGCCCAGTGCCGTTACGACTGCAAGCTCGAGAAGTACAACAAGCTCATGAACATCGAGGCTACCACGATGGTTCGCGAGGCGCGTCGTACCTATCGCCCGGTCATTACCGCCTATGCCACCAAGGTCGCTAAGGGCCTTGAGACTATCCGCGCCGCCGGCGCCGAGGCCGCCATGCAGTGTGAGCAGAATACGCTCAACAAGCTTTGCAACGGCATCACCACCATCAACGACTCCATCAAGGCGCTCGACGCCGTGCATCAGAAGGCCGAGGCCCTCGATGGCCAGGAGCAGGCCAATGTGTATGCACACGAGGTCGTTCCCGCTATGGATACGCTGCGCGCCGCCGTGGATGCCATGGAGGAGATCGTGGCAGCCGACTACTGGCCGGTCCCGACCTACGACGACATCCTGTTCTACGTGTAGGGCGTAACTGACATATCGTCACGGTATTGAGCCGGGGCCCGCATCATGCGGGCCCCGGTTTTTGTTCAAGACTTTAGTCCGCTGGCCGCGCAGCGGCCAGCTTTAAACCACCCGCTACGCGGGTGGAGACAAACGGCTTTACAAAGCCACCCCTCCGACCGATCTTGACGATTGTTCAGGCCGTCAAGAATTCGAGTCGAAGGGGTGGTCGCCATGGCCCAGAAGGCCTACAGCCTTTCCCACACGAAGTGGATGTGCAAGTACCACATCGTGTTCACGCCGAAGTATAGGCGCAAAGTGATCTACAACCAAATCAGGAGCGACATAGGGGAGATCCTCAGGAAGCTGTGCGAGTACAAGGGGATCGAGATAATCGAGGGGCACCTGATGCCCGACCACGTGCACGTGCTGCTGGCGATCCCGCCGAAGTACAGCGTCGCGAGCGTCATGGGCTACCTGAAGGGGAAGAGCTCGCTGATGATATTCGACAGGCACGCCAACCTCAAGTACAAGTTCGGCAACAGGAAGTTCTGGGCGGAGGGCTACTACGTGTCCACCGTCGGCCTGAACGAGGCGACGATCGCCAAGTACATCAGGGAGCAGGAGTCCCACGACATCGCGCTGGACAAGCTGAGCGTGAAGGAGTACGAGGACCCCTTCAAGAGGGGGTGATGCTGCCGGTTCGACCGGCGCGCCACGGGTCAAGATGCACTAGGCCTGGACGAAGTCCGGGCCCGCGCCTTTAGACGCGAGCCCGGGGCCCGTGGGTTATACCCTAAGAGCAAACCACCCTTTTTAAGGGTGGTTCTGATTTGCGTTATATAAACCGACATTTGCTCTATCTGTTTTAGGGGTGTCCGGATTGGCTTTAGTCGAGGGCATCTTTGTCGTCCGCGGTGAGGTAGAGCCGATCTTTGTGCTTATGTCGCTTTCTGGTGGCGCTCAGTCAGCTACAGGGTTCTGTCGCCACGTATATCCGGACGGATCTTTTGCTCCTTATTTCCAGCAAATCAATTCAGGAACGTTGTTTCAATCAAATACACTCCGCCAGCGAGGGCTCTATCTAATTGGCGATAGAGCCCTCGCTGGCGTTTTATAGGTTTGTTAACGTTGTCCTTCAATTTATGACGGGCTTACTAGTGGAGACAGACGAGGGTATAAAGATGCTATGTCTACAGTGGACAGCATGATTCCCGAGGTCATACGGTCTGTCCAAGGTTTATGACCATATGTGTGACTCTGAGCAACTCGGAGCCCAGTTAATTCATTTGTGAACAAAATATGGAGTGCGCGATTCCCGCCCCCGGGGCCCCTCCGGTCTGGCAATATATCTCCTTGCCGCGCGGCCCGGTCGGACCGGATGAGCCGCAAAGCGTGCACCTTGAGAACCGGATACTGCGAGGATGGACACTTCAAGTGTCGCATCCGGGCAGACATCGAACCATTTGAAATGGTCTAACTTGGATTTGT
>CABSYS010000164.1:0-4283 GCA_902482045.1 uncultured Collinsella sp. | reverse complement strand
GTGAAGGGCTCGGGGTTTCCCTGCTTCCACTCGTTGGTGGCGTGCGCGTACTCGCACAGGGCCGGGATGTCGGCCCCGGAAAGCCCGACCTGCTCCAGCGTCACGGGCAGCCCCATCTGCTTGTTAAAGGCGGCGTAGCGCTCAAGGTTCTCGGTATCGCCCGTATAGGCAAACAGCACCAGCACGCCCAGGCTCACGACCTCGCCGTGCAGATAGGTTCCCTCGCGCGGAATGCTGCACGTCGCATTGTAGAACGCGTGCGCCACGCTCGAGTTGTAGTAGTAATCGTTTTGGTTGGTCAGGTTGGAGACGTAGCCCGTGTTGACCACGATATCGAGCGCGATCTGCTTGACGGCCTCGCTTGACAGGTCCTGGCGCACGTCCTCAAGACCCTGCACGCCGTAGGTAAACAGCGGCTCGGAGCAGGTGTGGGCGAGTGCCAGACCAAGGCCTGCCGTGTGCTCCAAATTACCGGCGCTCGTGGCGTACTCGACCTCGGGCTGCTTAGACAGGGCATCGCCTACGCCGGCCCAGAAATACTCTGCCGGTGCCTCGGCGATGATCTTGGGGTTGATGAAGATGTGCGCCGGTCGGTTGGGGTACGAATAGCCCTCGAGCGAGCCGTCGTCGTTGTACACGACGGCAATGGCGGTCGCGGCGGAGCAGTTGGAACAGATCGTCGGGACCGTAAAGACGATCTTCTTGAGCTCGATAGCTGCGGTCTTCACGGTGTCGAGCGCCTTGCCGCCGCCGCATGCGATAAGCACGTCAGCTTCCTGGCAGGCAGGGGAGTTCACGACCTTGGCGATATTGGCACGCGTACTGTTGGTGCCGTAGACGCGCGTCTCCAGAACCTCGACATCGGTACCTTCAAGAGCCGCCTCGATGCCCGGCAGCGCTGCAGCCAGGGCTCGCTTGCCGCCAATGATGGCGACCTTGGTCGCTCCGTACTCTGCCAGTGCGGCGGGCAACTCGGTAAAACAATCCTCGCCAACGGTGTAGTCGCTCATTCCAATCGTGCGCATAGCAACCTTCTTTCGTTCGATAAAGTGCTTTCAGGTATTTTGCTCCAAGAGAAGGTCCACAGCCGCGAGAAATTTCGAACGTATAAAACCAGTGTTGAGGGTTTTTCGCCGGCGCTGAACGTGCTAGCATACTCCGCATAAGCGTTGATGGGGACGAGTAGTCGGCCGTCCGCATGCTACAGAGAGCGGGGATCGCTGAGAACCCGCGCATGCGACCGATGAAAATCACCCCGGAGCTGCGGTCCCAACGGATATGCCGCACAGGCACGTCTTAGTAGATATCGCCGAGATGGTCGTCGATACAGGCCAGCCGAGTAACGGATGCGAGCGCGCGAATACGCGGGCGAGGGCATCTAAGCTGGGTGGTTAAGCGAAGAGCTTTTGCGGGCGTACAGCCCGTTTTTGTGGCGCTTCGTCCCAGCTTGCAGGGACGGGCGCCTTTTTGGTGCCCAACGGGCGTGCGCGCCCACGACATGAAAGGGGTACCGTGGCAAACGAGTACAAGCAGACGATGAATCTGCCCAAGACCGGTTTTCCCATGCGTGCCGGTCTTTCCAAGTCCGAGCCCAAGCGACTCAAGGACTGGCAGGACAACAAGGTCTACGAGCAAGTTCTAAAGAAGAACGCGGGTCACAAGAAGTTCGTGCTGCACGACGGCCCTCCGTACGCCAACGGCCCGATCCACATCGGCCACGCCATGAACAAGATCTCTAAGGACATGATCAACCGTTACTGGATGATGCAGGGCTATGAGGTTCCCTATGTCCCCGGTTGGGACTGCCACGGCCAGCCGATCGAGCACAAGGTCGAGGAGAAGCTTGGCACCGAGAAGTTCAACCAGACCCCCACGGCCAAGATTCGTGAGCTCTGCAACGAGTTCGCTGTCGAGAACATCGAGCTACAGAAGGCTGGCTTCCGTCGTCTGGGCGTGCTCGGCGATTGGGACAACCCGTATCTGACGCTCTATCACCAGCATGACGCCGCCGACATCGAGGTCTTCAAGGCCATGTTCGATAAGGGCATGATCTATCGTGGCCACAAGCCGGTTCACTGGTGCAAGCACTGCCACACCGCGCTGGCCGAGGCCGAGATCGAGTACTCCGACGAGACGAGCCCCTCCATCTTCGTTCGCTTTGAGATGACCTCCAAGCCCGCCGGCCTCGAGAACTTCGACGGCCCGGTCGACTTTATCATCTGGACGACCACGCCGTGGACCATCCCCTCCGACCAGGCCGTTTCCCTCAAGCCCGGCGCCGCCTACGTTGCCGTTGAGCACGACGGCCGTGCCGAGGTTATGCTCGAGGACTTGGCTCCCAAGTGCTGCGAGGAGTTTGGCTGGGAGTACACCCCGGTCATGGTCGACGGCAAGCCCTACGTGGTTCCCGCCGAGACCTTCCATCATATCCACTACAAGCAGCCGATCTTTGACGGTGTCGAGGGCGTGGCGCTGCTGGCCGATTACGTCGGTGTCGATGACGGTACCGGTATCGTCCACAACTCGCCCGGCCACGGCGTCGACGACTACTTCGCCTGCCTCAAGGAGGGCATCACCGACATCTGCATGCCGGTCGATGACGATGGCAAGTTCTACACCGGTGAGGAGTTCGGCACCGGTGGCCCCTTCAGCGGCATGGATACCGATGAGGCCAACCCGCACATCGTTGAGTTCCTGCGCGAGCGCGGCACCCTGGTCCTCGAGAAGAAGATCACGCACAGCTATCCGCACTGCTGGCGCTGCAAGCACCCGGTACTCTTCCGTGCTACCGACCAGTGGTTTGTCTCGATGGACAAGACCGGTTTGCGCGAGCAGGCTGGCAAAGAGGTTCGCGAGAACGTCAAGTGGTATCCGGCCCACGCGGCCAACCGCATTGGCGCCATGGTCGAGCAGCGCCCCGACTGGTGCATCAGCCGCCAGCGTAACTGGGGCGTGCCCATCCCGAGCTACACCTGCGCCGACTGCGGCGAGAAGGTCATGAACGACGCCACGCTCGATGCCGTCATCAAGCTCTTCCACGAGAAGGGCTCCGACGCCTGGTTCACCGACGCTCCCGAGAGCTACCTGGGCGAGGCCTGCGTCTGCCCCAAGTGCGGCGGCCATCACCTCAAGGCCGATAAGGACATCCTCGACGTGTGGTGGGATTCCGGCGTGTCTTGGAAGGCCGTCTGCGAGTACCGCCCCGAGCTTGAGTACCCGGCGGACGTGTACCTCGAGGGCTCCGACCAGCACCGCGGTTGGTTCCAGAGCTCGCTGCTCACCTCGGTGGGCGCCAACGGCCACGCTCCGTACAAGGCGGTCGTCTCGCAGGGCTTCACGCTTGATGGCCAGGGCCGTAAGATGTCCAAGTCGCTCGGCAACGTCATCGACCCCAACAAGGTCTGTGACGAGATGGGCGCCGACATCATCCGCCTATGGGTTGCCTCCGTCGATACCAGCTCCGACGTGTCCATCGACCACGAGATCCTTGCTCGTACGTCCGATGCCTACCGTCGTTTCCGCAACACGCTGCGCTTCCTGCTCTCCGAGCTCGAGGGTCAGTTTGAGCCCGAGACCGACGGCGTCGCCTTTGCCGACCTGCTGCCGCTCGACAAGCTCATGGTTGCCCGCCTGACTCAGGTCCAGGCCGAGGTCGACGACGCCTACGCCAGCTACGAGTTCCCGCGCGCCTACCGTGCGCTCTACGACTTCGTGGTTACCGAGCTCTCCAACGTGTACCTCGACGCCCTGAAGGACCGTCTGTACTGCGAGAAGCCCGGCTCGCTCGAGCGCCGCAGCGCCCAGACCGTGCTGGCCGAGCTCTTCTCGATGCTCATGCGCGACCTGCAGCCGATCCTGTCCTACACGGTCGACGAGGCCATGGACTATGCGCCCGCCGGCTGCGTCGATCACCAGAAGTACGCCGCGCTGCTCGATTGGTACAAGTCGCCCATTACGGTCGACGAGGCCAATGAGTTCGAGGGCGTGCTCGAGGCTTCGCTCGAGCTCCGTAGCGCCGTGACCAAGGCCCTTGAGGATGTCCGCTCCGCCGGCACCTTCACCAAGAGCCAGCAGGTCCGCGTCAAGGCGGTCGTTCCCGCCGAGATGTACGCGCTGCTGACCGGCGACAAGGCCGTCGATCTGGCCGAGTTCTACATCGTCTCCGATGTTGAGCTGACCCAGGGCGAGGAGCTTTCCGTTGCTATTGAGGCTGCCGAGGGCGAGTGCTGTGACCGTTGCTGGAACTACCGCACCACCGTCGGCGAGTACAACGGCCACGCTCA
>CABSYS010000163.1:0-4294 GCA_902482045.1 uncultured Collinsella sp. | reverse complement strand
GAGATCTGCGCATGTCTCGTGGGCTCGGAGATGTGTATAAGAGACAGCCTCTACATGGCCGGTCTCATCAGCTACCCGCGTGTCGACAATACCGTATACCCCGCGACGCTTGATCTGGGCGCTGTGGTGAGTGACCTTGCAAAGATCAACCCGGCGCTGGCGCCCGTGTGCAAAAAGGTCCTCGCCGGCCCCATGAAGCCCACGCGCGGCAAGGTCGAGACCACCGACCACCCGCCTATCTATCCCACGGGCGAGGGCGATCCGTCCACGCTCGACGGCGGCCAGCGCAAGCTCTACGACCTCATCGCCCGCCGCTTCCTAGCGACGCTTATGGGTCCCGCGACCATCGAAAACACTAAGCTCGAGCTCGACGTGAACGGTGAGCCGTTCGTGGCTTCGGGCGATGTGCTCGTGACCCCGGGTTTCCGCGAGGCGTACCCGTACGGACTCAAGCGCGACGAGCAGATGCCGCCGCTGGAGCAGGGCGATACGGTCGACGTGTTCGACATTAAGCTCGAGGCCAAGCAGACCGAGCCGCCCGCGCGCTACAGCCAGGGCAAGCTCGTGCAGGAGATGGAAAAGCGCGGCCTGGGCACCAAGTCCACGCGCGCGAGCATCATCGAGCGCCTGTACGCCGTGCGCTATCTCAAAAACGATCCCGTGGAGCCGAGTCAGCTGGGCATCGCCATTATCGATGCACTGTCGCAGTTTGCCCCGCGCATCACGAGCCCCGATATGACCAGCGAGCTCGATGGCGACATGACCCGTGTGGAGCGCGGCGAGGATACCGAAGAGCATGTCGTGACGCACTCGCGCGCGCTGCTGGCTGGTGTGCTCGACGAGCTGCTCAAGCACACGCAGGAGTTGGGCGACGCCATCAGCGACGCCGTCACGGCCGATGCGCGCGTGGGCGCTTGCCCCAAGTGCGGCAAGGACCTGGTTATGAAGACGAGCGCCAAGACCCGCGGCAGCTTTATCGGCTGCATGGGCTGGCCCGACTGCGATGTGACCTATCCGGTGCCGAGCGGCGTCAAGGTAAGCCCGCTCGAGGGCGAGGCGGCCGTGTGCCCCGAGTGCGGCGCGCCGCGCATTAAGTGCCAGCCGTTCCGCCAGAAGGCCTTCGAGATTTGCGTGAACCCCACGTGCCCCACCAACTACGAGCCTGACCTTAAGGTGGGCGAGTGCAAGGTGTGCGCCGAGGCCGGACGCCATGGCGACCTGATCGCGCACAAGAGCGAGAAGAGCGGCAAGCGCTTTATCCGCTGCACCAACTACGATGACTGCGGCGTGAGCTATCCTCTGCCGGCGCGCGGTAAGCTCGAGGCGACGGGTGAGACCTGCCCCGAGTGCGGCGCCCCCATCGTGGTGGTCAACACGGCGCGCGGTCCGTGGCGCATCTGCGTGAACATGGACTGCCCGACCAAGGAGAAGAAGCCCGCCCGCGGCCGCAAGACCACGACCAAGGCGAGCACGGCCAAGAAGACGACGGCGGCCAAGAAGACGACGGCTAAGAAAGCCACTGCCGCCAAGAAGACGACCGCGAAGAAGTCGACTGCCAAGAAAGCAACCGCCGACAAGTAACGGCGCAGTCGAAACATTACCCAAAAAACGAGCGAGGACCCCGCGATCCTCGCTCGTTTTTTGACCGGCAGTTAGGGACGTTCCTTTTCTGCCGGCAGTTTAGGAACGTCCCTAACTGCCGGCTCGGGAACGACAAAGCACTAGTTCACCTCGACAGGCTTGGCGCCGGGATAGCGCTCCTCAAAGTCTAGGCGGTACTTATTGTCATTGGTGCCCGCCACGTTGTCGCGCGACAGCGGCGCCACGATCTCATTCTTGTGGTCCGCAGGCTTGGCGTATTTCAGGCTGATCTCCCAGGCATCACAGATTGCGTCAATGCGGTGATCCAGGTCGTCGTACAGGGCGATGATGTCCTTCCAGGAGCTGTAGTTCTTGGAGCTCGTCGGGACGTCTAGGTCCTCGACGATGTCGTAATACTGCTCGATGGTGTCCTCCGTGCGCTCGGCGACGTCGGCGAGATTTTGACGGGTGGTGCGATCTTCTTCCAGATAGCTGCCGTTGAAGTTCTGCGCGCAGCCACGGACGTAGTTGTCGAGGTCTTCGAGCAAGTCGTAGTATTCGCTCAGTCGGCGGTAGAGGTTCTGCTCGGAGAGCGTTGCTTCGCCGCCATCCTCGTCGTCATCGTCATCATCGTCGTACAGGCTGTTGGGATCGCCGAGAGGCTTTAGGTCATCGTCGTCGACGTCATGGTGCAGCTTAGCTACCTCGGCAGTCGTCTGCGTGGCGGCGTTGTCGAAAGGCTTGATCACAAAGAAAACGACCAGGGCGATGATGATTGCCACCAGCACAACGATAACGGCGATAAGCGGCCCGGTGCCGCTCTTTTTGGGGGCGGGGGTCTGTGGCGAAGCGGGCGCGTATGCGGGAGCCGGCTCCTGTTGGGACGAGCCGCTCGCGACGGGTATGCGCTGCGTGGTCTCGACGGCCGCGGGGCCTGCGGCGGGGTCGGGGCGATAGGCGAGGGGGTCGTCCGCCTTGGCTTGCGGCGTATCGAGGGAACCGGTCTGCTCGAAAGCGGGCTGGCTATCGCTCGCGGCTGTTTGCTCAACGGGTGCACCGCACGAGGTGCAGAACTTGGCATTATCTGCAAGAAGCTTGCCGCACGAGGCGCAATACCGAGACATTGCCACTCCTTTCGCCACATTTCAATGCAATACGACGATTATACCCAGCGCCCAAAAATCCCCATCATAAGTTGCGGTGAAATAGGGACTGTTTGGCGGTCTCAGAGTTTCAATCAGTCCCTATTTCACCGCAACTTCGGGGATGCCTCGATGGCTAGGTTGGATTTGGGACGCGCCGAGCACTGGGGTATCATGGCTTGGTTGATATATCTGCATTTACGCGCCTTGTAGGAAGGGGCTGCGCCCATGGCTTTTGAGCCCGCTCAACATAGCTTTATCACGCTCGAGGGCGTCGATGGCGCCGGCAAGTCCACGCAGGCGCGCCTGCTTGCCCGCGCGCTCGAACTCGCTGGCTACCAGGTTGTGAGCCTGCGCGAGCCGGGCGGTACCGCCATCAGCGAAAAGATCCGTGCTCTGCTGCTCGACCCCGCCAATACGGCGATGGGCGACACCTGCGAGTTGTTGCTCTACGAGGCCGCGCGCGCCCAGTTGGTGCACGAGGTCATCGCGCCTGCCCTTGCTGCCGGCAAGGTGGTCCTGTGCGACCGCTTCTACGATTCCACAACTTGCTATCAGGCGTTTGCCGATGGCCTCGATCGCCAGATAGTGCGCGATGCCAACAACCTGGCCGTCGCGGGGACGCACCCGGCGCTCACGCTCGTCTATCACATCACGCCCGAGCAGGCGGCGCTGCGCATGGCAGCCCGTGGCGCGGCAGATCGCATGGAGGCTAAGGGCATGGCCTTCCAAGAGCGTGTCTACCAGGGATTTTGCGCCATCGCCGCCGAGGAACCAAACCGCGTAAAGCTCATCGACGCGACCGCGTCCATCGAGGACGTCTTCGCGCGGACGGTCGAGCAGGTTCGCGTCTACGGCCTCGACATTTCCCAGGACGCCGTCACCGCCGCGCTTGCCCAGGAGGCCGAGTAACATGGCCCCCGCTCAGACAAGCCTGCTGGCCAAGCTTGACACCCAAGAGCGCGTGCGCGACTTTTTGACCAATGCCGTCGCCAGCGGTCGCGCATCGCACGCCTACCTGTTTTTGGGCGCTCCCGGCGCCGGCAAGCTCGATGCCGCATGGGCGCTCGCCCAGGCCTTCCTGTGCGAGCAGGACGGCTGCGGCGCATGCGACAGCTGCGTGCGCGTTGCGCGGCACACGCATCCCGACGTGCACTATTACACGCCCGAGAGCGCCACGGGCTACCTCATCGCCCAGACCCGCGAGCTGCTCGATGACGTGCCTCTGGCGCCCATCCGTGCCAAGGCCAAGGTCTACATCATCGACCGTGCCGAGCAGCTGCGCGCTAACACCGCCAACGCACTGCTCAAAACACTCGAGGAGCCGCCCGAGGGCGTTATGTTCATCCTGTTGGGCACCTCGGCAGACGTGATGTTGCCCACCATCGTGAGCCGCTGCCAGTGCGTGCCGTTTCGGCTGGTATCGCCCGCCGTCGCCGCGCAGGCCGTGAGCCACGCCACCGGTCAGGACCCTGCGCGTTGCCGCATGGCCGTCGCCGTGGCGGGAAGCCCCACGCGTGGCATCGAGTTCCTCAAGAGCGCCGAGCGCCAGGACGCCCGCCGTCAGATGG
>CABSYS010000162.1:0-4310 GCA_902482045.1 uncultured Collinsella sp. | reverse complement strand
CCGACCGCCGCAGTAGGGGCAATAAACGGCCTTCATGGGCACCTCTTCCGAAAGGGTATTTAACGGTTCCGGAAAAGGTTATCTACCAGCGGGAACGATGGGCAACCGGACACACATTCTGTCCGAGCGGTTAAAAGCGGCCACGGAATTTAAACGGCTGAAAAAGGGGCATCGACCTGCGCCGATGCCCCTAAAGTAGACACACATTTTGTCCTATAAGCCAGCAACGGAAACGCCGATGTTTTGACAATGCCAGCGAGCGGGCACCAGAGCGAACAAATTGGCATGAAAAGAGGACGGCATAGACCTTCTGGTCATGCCGTCCTCTTTGAATGACAAGTTGTCGCTCTGGTGCCCGCGCAGCGTCGACCAGTTACGGCGTTTGGTAAAACGCCGTAACTACTAAGACTCGATGTAGTCTTTCAGCTTGCTGCTGCGGCTCGGGTGGCGGAGCTTGGCCAGGGTCTTAGACTCGATCTGGCGGATACGCTCGCGCGTGACGCCAAACTCGCGGCCGACTTCCTCGAGCGTACGGGGATGTCCGTCGACAAGGCCAAAGCGCAGCTCGATAACCTTGCGCTCACGATCGGCAAGCGAATCAAGCACCTGGGTGAGCTGCTCCTGCAGCATGGAGAAGCTGGCGGCATCGGGCGGAACGATAGCCTGGGAGTCCTCGATGAAGTCGCCCAGCTGGGAATCCTCTTCCTCACCGATCGGAGTCTCGAGCGACACGGGCTCCTGCGAAATCTTCTGGATCTCGCGGACGCGGTCGGCGCTCATGTCCATCTCAGCACCGATCTCCTCAGGGGTCGGGTCGCGACCCAAGTCCTGGAGGAGCTGGCGTTGCACGCGGACGAGCTTGTTGATGGTCTCGACCATGTGCACGGGAATACGGATGGTACGGGCCTGGTCGGCAATAGCGCGCGTAATGGCCTGACGGATCCACCACGTGGCGTACGTGGAGAACTTAAAGCCCTTCTGGTAGTCGAACTTCTCGACGGCGCGGATCAGACCGAGGTTGCCCTCCTGGATCAGATCCAGGAACAGCATGCCACGGCCGACATAGCGCTTGGCGATGGAGACGACCAGACGCAGGTTTGCGCTGATGAGCGCCTGCTTGGCCTCAAGACCAACGTTCTCGATACGCGTAAGTCGACGCATCTCGGAGCGTGTGAGTTCAATCTCGCCTGCATCGGCAGCCTCGAGCTTCTCGGTAGCCTCGAGACCGGCCTCGATCTTCATGGCCAGATCGACCTCTTCAGATGCGGTCAGCAGGTCGACCTTACCGATCTCCTTGAGGTACATACGAACCGGGTCGCCGGTCAGCATCACCGTGGAGGCATCGATGCCGCGCACGCGCGAACGCGAACGGGACGTGCGCACGGTGCGCTTCTTCTTGCTCTTGGAAGAGCCCATCTCGGCATCGGCCTGGCGGGCCATCTTAAGCTCGTGATCGTCAAGCGAGCCGGAATCGTGCTCGTCATCGTCGAAATCGTCGGTATCGTTATCGTCATCGTCGACGTCCATCGGGGCGTCGTCGTTTCCGCTCGCGGAGATAATCTGGATGCCACTGTTGCGCAGCGCGGAATACACCGCGTTGAGCTGCTCTTCAGTAACATCGATATCCTTCAGGGCGACCTGAATCTCGTCCTCGGTTACCGAAGTCCTGTTTGAGCCGTTGCCCATGAGCTTTGCAACGTAGGATTCCAGCCCAGTACCCGTGCTCTCAGTCTTTTTTGGCACAGATTCTCCCTTCGTAGTCCACAGGACTCAATACTTTAGCACACACAGTGACGTCTATACCCAAAAAGAGGTCTGGATATAGGTGAGAATACGCTGGTTGACCACAACATCTAGACCCGATCGGCACCTGCGGTCTCCAAACCGATCAAACGGAACGGGTCGGCCACGCCACCGATCGACTTTTGGAGCTCGCGCTGGCGCTGTGAATCTTGCACCGCCTGCATCGTCAGCACGCGACGAGCCTCATCGTCGAGTGAACGGTCCTGACGCAACTTGGCCTGCGCGGCTCGCATGCGACGTTTGATGGTGTAGAGCTCGAGCGTATCGAGCATAAAGACGATGTTCGTCTCGGTCGGGTGCTTACTCGTTGCCGAGATGCGCCCGGCGCTGACAAGCGATGCCGCCTCAGGACACACCGCGCGCGCCGCATCCATGCAGGCCGCAGGATCGGTTCCCGGTGGTGTCGCGAGCACGGCCCACGCAATGGACTCGTGACGCGGGTCGACCCACTCGATAGAACAAATGCGATCGGCATACGTGCGAAACAGATCGGGGTAGCTCGTGAGCATCGTCAGCAGCTCGCGCTCCCCCGCCAGCGACTTCCGCTCCAGATCGGTGAGCACGATCGGCATCGCCGGAGCTGCGGGGCCAGCCGAGGCATCGGCAACCGAAATCGCACCATCCATCCCTGCCGGCACGTCGATCGGAGGCAGGTCGTCGTCAACCTCTACCGGCGCGGCGCCATAGGCGTCGAGCGGAACGTAGTCGTACGGCTCCTCCTCGACCGGCGCAGAGACCGGCGGCGTCGCACCCGACGCCCAAGCGCCGCGAGGCGCCCCCTGCGAACCAGACGCCCGACCGCTCGCACTGCCCGCGCGCTCAGCTTGCGCGCGTTGACGCTCGTAGCTCTGCTCACGCCGGCGCTCGGCATCCTCACGCTTGGCGACATCGCGAAACACGCGGCCCGAACTCGCGCGCACGGTCTCCAGGTCCAAACCCAACAGGTCGGCAATCTGGATAAAGTACGTGTCGATCATATAGCTGTCACGTAGCGGATAGATGAGCGTCAGCGCGTCCTCGAGCGCTTTGGCACGACCGCCCGGCGTGGTAATGTCACTCGACTCCTGTAGCGAGCGGTACACAAAGTCCATGAGGGGCTCGGCCGCGTCAATGCGCGCCTGAAGTTCCTGGCCACCATGCGCCGTGATGAACTCCATGGGGTCGTTGCCGTCGGGCAGCACCACGCAGCGCAGGTCCATCGAATCCTGCTCGATAAACTGAATCGCGCGACGCGCGGCCTTTTGACCGGCGGCGTCGCCATCGAACATATATACAATGCGCTTGGCAAAGCGGGTGAGCGTCTTAACGTGATGTTCCGTCAGCGCCGTGCCCAGCGTGGCGACGACGTTTTTGATCCCCGCCTCCCAGCAGGCGATGCAGTCGGTATAGCCCTCCACCACGATGGCGGTATCCTGCGCGACGATAAACTCCTTGGCCCAGTTAAAGCCATAGAGGTTTCGTTTTTTATGAAACACACTCGTCTCGGCCGTGTTGAGGTACTTTGGCTGACCATCGCCCATGATGCGCCCGCCAAAGGCGATATTGTGACCCTGCTCATCAAAGATGGGAAACATCACACGGTCGTAAAAGCGGTCCGCGAGCTGTCCGCGCCCACGGCTCACGGCCACGTTGGCGTCGATCATCTCCTGCGGGGTAAAGCCCGCTTGAGACAGATGCGAAACCAGCGCGTTGCGACCCGGCGCAAAGCCCAGGCAGTAGCGGCGACAGACATCTCCGCCCATGCCGCGGCTGGCAAAGTACTCGCGCGGACGGCTGTCCTTACCGCGCATAAGCATGGTGTGGTAGAACTGAGCCGTCTCGGCGCACAGGTCATAGATGCGGGCACGCTTGGTGCCGCGATCGCGCTGCGCACCGGTATCGTGCAGTTCAATGCCCGCACGATCGGCCAAATAACGGATCGACTCGGGAAAACTCAGGTTCTCGCGCTTCATGATGTAGGTAAAGACGTCGCCGCCCTCGCCGCAGCCAAAGCAATGCCACACCTGCGTAGCAGGGATAATGTGAAACGATGGGGTCTTTTCGCCATGAAACGGGCAGCAGCCCCAAAACTCATGGCCGCGGGGCTTGAGCTCAACCGTTTCCTGCACGATGGCAACCAGGTCTGACGCCGCGCGTACCTGATCTTTTTCCTCATCGCTAATCACGGATGCTCACCCCCTGCTCACCCAAGTTATGACGGATATCGTCGATATTACCCTCGACGGTCGCGATAAGCTCGTCCAGGGAATCGAACACGCGAGACGGACGCAGCCAGCGCGTAAACGCCAGCGACACGGAAGCGCCATACAGGTCGCCCGCATAGCCGATCAAGTTGGCCTCGAGATGCGCCGAGGCGGCATCATCGGCATAGGTCGGCGGCAGGCCGACGTTAACGGCAGCAGGCCATACGGTATCGTCAACTAGCACCAGGCCCTCATAGACGCCATCGGCAGGCACTTGGATGCCGTCGGGCACCTGGATGTTTGCCGTGGGAAAGCCCATGTCGG
>CABSYS010000161.1:0-4341 GCA_902482045.1 uncultured Collinsella sp. | reverse complement strand
CGGTTCGACCGGGCCGCGCGGCAAGGAGATATATTGCCAGACCGGAGGGCCCCCGGGGGCGGGAATCTGGGCGTACACATTTCCTACACATTTTAATACTCAGCTTACGTTTGCCGGCCGTTCTCCACCACTCGCCGAGGGTCTCTTTATAGTGAAGCGTCATATGGCTAAAGCTGATAGGCTCCCTTAGCCAAGGCACAGCCGGCATCGAGCAACTCATCGCGCTCCTCCACCGAGAACCCCTCGGCGTATACACGAACCACCGGTTCGGTCCCGCTGGGGCGGATCAGCAGCCAGGTGTCATCCTCGAATGCCAAACGTAGACCATCCATATGGCTTACAGTCTGCGGCGCCTTGCCGCAAATCGATTTGGGATTCATGCCAGGAAGCAGCGTTCGCAGCGATTCGGCGTCTTCGGCCTCAAGGCGCAAATCGCGACGCCCGTAGCTCGTCTTACCAAAACTGGCCTCGAGCTGATCGACCAAAACGCCCAAGGGCGCGCCCGTCTTTGCCATAAGCTCACACAGAATCAGACAAGCAAGGATTCCATCGCGCTCGGGCATATGCGCGGCGATGCCGATGCCGCCGGCCTCCTCGCCTCCCATGAGGACGCCGCCCTTCTTCATCTCTGCAGCTATATATTTGAAACCGACCGGCTTAACGGTCACGCGACAGCCAAGCGCCTCAGCAATGCGGCGTACGAGTGTCGAGCACGAGAGATTGACGACGACACGCCCCTCCAAATTGCGGAATTGAACGAGGTCGCCCAAAACAAGCGCCATGATTTGATGCGGATGTATATATCTACCGCGTTCGTCGACCGCGCCAATACGATCGGCATCGCCGTCGGTCACCAGGCCCGCGCACGCCCCGTCCTCGACAACTGCACGCTCGCAAGCGTCCACCCATGGCTCAACAGGGTCGGGGCAAATGTCCTCTTGATCGGACGACTCTCCGGCATGAATCTCGTGCACCTCGACGCCTAGCTCCCGCAGCAGGTCGGCAAGATATCCCTGGGCCGCGCCGTCCATGGGGTCAACCACCACACGCAGGTGAGCGGCTCGAATGGCCTCGGCATCGACAAACGACGCCACCGCCTGCATATAGTCAGGAATAATATCCGCGGTGCGATAGCTTTCCTCGATCCCCATCGGCTCGGGGGCCATGGTCTCTTCAAGCTCTTCGATGACATCCTGATTGGCCGTCGAGCCATCTCCCATGCGTAGTTTAAGGCACAGATACCCCTGCGGATGATGGGACCCCGTCACCATGAGCGCACCGCAGGCCTCGCCGTCATACGCCGCCGCCCACGTAAGGGCGGGGGTCGGGACAGGCCGAGATGCGAGTACTGCGTCCAATCCGTGAGCCGCAAGCACGCCTGCCGCAAGCTCAGCGAACTCGCGCGCCTGCGGCCGGGTGTCGAACCCTATATAGACTGTTTTGCCGGGATTGGTCTTTTGCCACAACTCGCCGACGGCATCGGCAATGCGGGCAACGTTGTCGGCGGTAAAGTCGTCGTCGACGCGGGCGCGCCAACCGTCAGTTCCAAAATGAATTATCGCGCACACGCGCAGACACCTCACAGTGTTTGGATCATGGTACGCATGGGGTATACCCGCAACGCTCGCCCAGCAACCTGCCAAAACCGGCATTCACTATTTGGGCAAATGCTACCGACGATGTGCAAGCAAAAAAACCGCCCCGTATGGAGCGGTTTTGACCTTTATATATCGAGCGCCTCGGCCATCGCCGCCGTGGTGATCGCCGTGGTTCCACAGCAACTGCCCACCATTGCGGCACCGGCATGCCTCCATTCGATGCAAGCACGCGCGAAGGCTTCGGGGTTCTCGCGCCACACAGGACCATCCTGTGTTTGGACCGGATCACCCACGTTGGGGCGTACCGTGACGGGCGTAGTCGCCGATGCAACCATCCTGGGCACCGCCACGTTCGCGGCCGCAAGTGAACAGCAGTTAACGCCAACCGAGTTTGCGCCGTGCTTTTCGGCGTACAAAACAGCAGCCTCGATGTTGAGGCCATCGCCTAGCAGGTCGCCTTTATCGTCAACGACAAAACTCACCAAAACAGGCATGCCGTCGGCGGCATCCTGGGCGCCGGCAAGCATGGGCTGCAAATTACGGATAGACGTCACCGTCTCGATCAGCAGACCGTCAACACCAGCATTGAGCAGGGCGTATGCCTGCTCTCGCGAAATGCCTCGGATTTCTCGATACTCGGCAGAGTCTTCGGCAAACCACTCAATGCCGGTCGGGCCCATCGAGCCCAGCAGCAGCTGAGGGTGCGCCTGGCGCGCATCGTCGACGGCACCGCGATTGACCTCAGCCACGGACGGCGTAATCTGATCTTGCTTGAGTGCATAGCTTGATGCCTGAAAGGTATTGGTAATGAGCACCTGCGCACCGGCGGCGACATACAGGCGATGGATACGAGAAACAGTCTGCGGCTCGGCAAGGTTCCAAAACGCCGGTGGGATGTCGGCGGCATCGTATTCACTCATCAGCACGCTGCCCATGGGGCCCTGCGTCAACAGGGTCTCGCTCGACATGCGGCGCATAAGTTCCTCGCCGCCGGGGCGGTTGTAATAACTCGTATCCATATATAAGTTTCGCTATTCCTCGACGCTGATTCCCTGTTTTTCGAGATAAGCGAGCCAGCGGCTCATCGTGTCCTCGGAAAGCGCATGTTCCATCATGCACGCCTCGGAATCGGCCCGCTCAAAATCGACGCCGAGCTCCTGGACCAAAAACGTGCGAATAAGGCGATGACGGTACCAGATAGCCGTGCCGACCTCGCGACCACGGTCGGTCAGGATGACCTTGCCGTAATGCGATTGCTCGACAAGCTCGGACGCCTTAAGCGCCGAAACTGCCTTATTGACCGATGCCTTGGAGACACCAAGACGCTGCGCGATGTCGACCGATCGCACGCCATTGGTCTCCCCTTCTTCGCTTTCGATGCGAACCATGCACTCCAAGTAGTCTTCGTTCGCCACCGTTAGATGCAGCTCGCGCGAGCTATTTGTCGTATCCATGACCTTCCGTCCCTTCTGCTTTCAAAGGCTGATTCTACCCCATCCAAGTGTCGCGGTATGCCGTGGCATACCGTGCTAGAGTTCTTGTTGCACACGACGACCAAGATTGGAGCGGTCTTTATGGAAAACAACGCCACGAACCTCGACGTCCTTGAGCGCTTTTTGCGCTACGTCCAAATCAACACGCAATCCGAGGATGCAAACTGCGACCAGGTGCCTTCGAGCACCGTTCAGTTTGACCTTGCCAACATCCTGGCCAAGGAGCTGCGCGAGCTCGGCGCGGCCGATGCCCATGTGACCGAGCATGCTTACGTGTGCGCGCATATTCCTGCGAGCGCGGGCGCGGAGAACAAGCCCGCCCTGGGCCTGATAGCACACCTCGACACCACCGAGGTTGCGCCGGGCGCCGGTGTGAAGCCGCACATTGTGCACTACGAAGGCGGCGACCTGGTCTGCGGTACCGTTGACGGCAAGCCTGTGGCCATGAGCACCGCCAAGCTTCCCGCCCTGAACGACCTTGTGGGTGAGGACTTGGTCTGCAGTGACGGCACCACACTGCTGGGCGCTGACGACAAGGCCGGCGTCGCCGAGATCATGGCGCTTGTCGCGCGTATCGCTCAGGACCCCTCGCTGCCCCACCCCGCACTCGGCATTTGTTTTTGCCCGGACGAGGAGATCGGTCACGGCGCCGAGCTGTTGGACATCGAGGCCTTTGGCTGCAAGTACGCCTACACGGTCGACGGCGGTCCCGTTGGCGAGCTGGAATGGGAGTGCTTTAACGCCGCCGAGGCAACCGTTCGCTTTGAGGGCCAATCCATCCATCCCGGTGACGCCAAAGGCCGCATGGTCAACGCGGGCAATCTGTTCTGCGACTTCAATGCCCTGCTCCCCTACGAGCAGCGTCCGGAATACACCGAGGGCTACGAGGGCTTCTATCACCTTGAGGGCGTCTCGGCAACGGTCGACCATGCCACGGCGCGCTATATCGTCCGTGATCACGATGCCGCCAAGTTCCAGCAGAAGCTCGAGCTGATGGATGCCGCCGCAGCACTGCTCAACCAGCGCCTGGGCGAGGAACTCGTGACAGTTGAGATCAAGCAGCAGTACCGCAACATGGCCGAGATCGTGCGTGACTACCCAGAGCTTATCGATGTCGCCAAGGAAGCCTACCTTGCCTGCGGCATTGAGCCCCAGGTGCTGCCGATTCGCGGTGGTACCGACGGTGCGCAGCTGTCGTTCCGCGGCCTGCCCTGCCCCAACCTTTCCACGGGCGGCTACTGCTACCACGG
>CABSYS010000160.1:0-4344 GCA_902482045.1 uncultured Collinsella sp. | reverse complement strand
CGATGTTCTCGCCAATCGTACCGTCAAACAGATAGACATCCTGCTGCACCAGGCCAATGGCGCGGCGCAGGCTCTGCTGCGTCACGTCGCGCACGTCTTGGCCGTCGATGCTGACGGATCCAGCAGCCACGTCATAAAAGCGCGGCAGCAGCGAACAAGTCGTAGACTTGCCGCCGCCCGAGGGGCCAACCAGGGCAATGGTCTGTCCGGGCTTGATGGACAGATTCATATGGTCGATCACGGGACGAGCCTCTTCGCCTGCGCCGAGCTCAACGTCCTCGTAGCTAAAGCACACGTTGCGGTACTCAACAGCGCCCGCCGTCACCTGCAGATCCACGGCACCCGGCTTATCCTGGATATCCGGGGCAGTCGAAAGTACCTCGTCCATGCGCTTAAAGCCGGCGATGGCCTTCTGATACGTCTCGGCCGAATTGACGAGCGTCTCGAGCGGGGTGCAGAACAGTGAAATGTAGAGCGCGAATGTCGCCATATCGACCGCCTGCAGCTGACCCTGGGCAACGAGCCAACCGCCCAGCAGCACCACGATCACGTACAACACGCCCGAGAGCAGGCCATACGTCGCAGTGTAGATGCCCATGGCGTGATACATATTCTCCTTGGACGAAAGATAGCGGTCGTTCGAGGCGCGGAACTTGGAGCGCTCAGCCTCCTCGTTCGCAAAACTCTTGACCACGCGCATGCCTGCCAGCGAATCCTGCAGCTGCGCATTGATACCGCTGATTTTTTTGCGATTGTCGCTAAAGACCTCGCGCATGCGCAAGTTCTGCCAAAACATGATGACCGCAAACGCTGCCGTCACCACAGCCATGGCAAGCGCCAGCACTGGGGCGATGGTAAAGAGGATCACAAATGAGCCGATGATCTCGATGCCACAGATGATGATCCACTCAGGCACGTGATGCGCTGCCTCGCAGATATCGAACAGGTCGTTGACCACGCGGCTCATCATGTCACCCGAGCTGTTGCGATCGAAGTACGCAAAGCTAAAGCGCTCGTACTGGTCGAACAGGTCCTCGCGCATCTTGGACTCCATGCGCGCGCCCATCACGTGGCCCCAATAGCTCACAAAGTAGCGGCAGGCGCAGCGGACGGCATACATCAGCACCAGGCCAACCGCGATCATACCGAGCGCCTGCATAATAGCAGCCTGACCCTGGGTAAAGAGCCCGCCGGTCAGATTGCGCAGAATAATGGGAAACGCCAGGTCAATGGCGGCAAGCACCAGGGCGCAAACAGTATCGGCAACAAAAAGCCCCATCTGGGGCTTGTAATACGAAAGAAACCTTTTCAGCATGTGATCCTCAAAGAAATATCAGCAACGTAAGGCCCTGGGACAAAGCAATCATCAGTACTTGTCCCAGGGCTATCCCCACTCGTTAGAGCTCCGCGCCCCCAAGGCGATGCGCGATGCTATCGCAGGCCAAGGCGCCCACGACGGTCTTGGCATCTTCGATCTTGCCGTCGAGCACGGCGTCGATCAGCTCGTGCAGCGGCACCAGATCAACGTTGACAAACTCATCATCATCGGGGTTGGGTGCATCGAACTCGAGCTTGGTGGCCAGGTAGATGTGAATGATCTCATCACAGAAGCCGCAGGACGTGACAATCGACGTCAAAAAGCGAATGCGACCAGCCCTAAAGCCCGTCTCCTCATGCAGCTCGCGCTTGGCGCAATCGAGCGGGTCCTCGCCTGGGTCGAGCTTGCCGGCGGGAACCTCGACCGTCACGCGGTCGATGGCGGTGCGGTACTGACGCACCAGTACGATCTTGCCGCTCTCGGTCAGCGCCACAACGGCCGCCGCACCCGGATGGCGAACGATATCGCGGGCGCTGCGGTGACCGTTGGGCAGTTCAACCTCAAGACGGTGGACGTCGAGGATCTTGCCCTTCCAGGCGCACTCCTCCGAAAGAATCTTCTCGTGCAGCTCGGCATCGTGCGGGTCGTCATCGCCCAGCACCAGCGCCGGCTCGTCAGCGACCTCGCCACCAGGCTCGCCCTCGGCGTGCCCATACATGCGGCTGTCCTCTTCGACGATCTGCGCGTCCACGAGCTCTTCGTTCTTCTCGTCCATCCGTCTCATCCCTCTCGGACTTTAGGCATCCCAGGCGTCGCGGCCACGCAGCGCGCGCAGGCCGATGTCATGACGCAGGGTCTTGCCCTCAAAATCAATCTTCTCGCAGGCCTCGTAGGCAAGGTTGCGGGCGTTCTCAAACGTGTCGCCCAGCGCGGTCACGGCAAGCACACGACCGCCGTTGGTCACGAGCTGACCGTCCACCACGGCGGTGCCGGCATGGTACACGGTCACGTTCTCCATGGCCTCGGCGTCGGCGATGCCGGTGATGACCTTGCCTTTCTCGTAGCTGCCGGGGTAGCCCGCGCTCGTCAGGACAACAGCCACGGCCCACTCGTCACGCCAGTCGAGCTCAATCTGATCAAGCTCGCAGTTGGCGCAGGCGAGCATAACCTCGACCAGGTCGTTCTTGAGGCGCGGCAGCACGACCTGCGTCTCGGGGTCGCCAAAGCGGGCGTTGAACTCCAGCACCTTGGGGCCGGCGGGGGTGAGCATAAAGCCGCCGTACAGGCAGCCGCGGTAGTCGATGCCCTCGGCGGCAAGCTCGGCCACGGTCTGCTCCATGACCTCCACCATGGTGGCGTGCTCCTCGTCGGTCACGATGGGCACCGGACTGTAGACGCCCATGCCACCGGTGTTGGGGCCAAGGTCGCCCTCGAGCGCACGCTTGTGATCCTGCGAGGTGGCCATGGGGCGCACGGTCTTGCCGTCGGTAAAGGCCAGCAGCGAGCACTCGGGGCCGGTCAGCATCTCCTCGATGACCACAGTATTGCCGGCATCACCAAAGGTGCCGCCAAAACACTCACGCACGGCATCCTCGGCCTGCGCAAGCTCAGTCGCCACGATAACGCCCTTGCCTGCGGCCAGGCCGTCTGCCTTCACGACCAGCGGGGCGCCCTGCTCGCGCACGTAGGCAAGAGCCGAAGCCTCGTCAGTAAACGATCCGTAGGCGGCCGTCGGAATGCCGGCGCGCTCCATGAGCTGCTTGGAGAACAGCTTGGAGCCCTCCATCTGAGCGCCCTCGGCACCCGGGCCAAAGCAGGGAATGCCCACCGCGCGCACGGCGTCGGCAACGCCCGCCACGAGCGGAGCCTCGGGGCCAATCACCACGAGTCCGCATCCGTGGCTCTGGGCAAACGCCGCCACGGCCGCAGGATCGCAATCGTCGAGAACCACGTTCTCGCCGCAGCTCGCGGTGCCGCCGTTACCCGGCGCAATGTAGAGCTTGCCGGCGCGCGGTGATGCTGCGAGCTTAGCTGCCAAAGCATGCTCGCGGCCGCCGCTGCCCAACAACAGGATGTCGATGGTTTGAGTGTCCGCCTTCAAGGGTGCCTCCTCTATGGATTAGCGGCCCGCTCCGCGCGAGCCCTTTGCAAGCAAATATACCCCTCAGCCGCCCGTCCGGGCTGCAAAGGGGTATATCGCAATAACCGAATAGTGCCGATTACTTCCAGAATCGGTTGATGATCTGCTCGCGACCGGCGCCGACGCCAATGAACGTCACGCGGGTGTGTGCCAGATCCTCGATAAATGCCACGTAGTCCTGAGCCTCCTGCGGCAGCTCCTCAAAGCTGCGGCAACCGGTGATGTCGCACTTCCAGCCCGGGAGCTCCTCGTAGATGGGCTTGGCGTGCTCAAAGCGCACCTGATGCTCGGGCACACTCGTGTAACGCTCGCCGTCGACGTCGTAGGCAACGCACACCTTGATGGTATCGAAGGCCGAAAGCACGTCGAGCTTGGTCATGGCGATATCGGTGAGGCCGTTGACGCGCGAGGCGTAGTTGGCGATGGGGCCGTCAAACCAGCCGCAGCGACGACGGCGACCGGTGGTCACGCCGTACTCGTAGCCCTCCTCAGTCAGCGTGTGACCGGCCTCGGACTCATAGGAAAGCTCGGTGGGCATGGGGCCCGAACCGACGCGAGTGATATAGGCCTTCATGACACCCAGCACGCGGTCGACATTCTTCATACCGACGCCAGAGCCGGTGATGGCGCCGCCGGCGGTGCAGTTGGAAGACGTCACGTACGGATAGGTGCCGTGGTCAATGTCGAGCAGCGTTGCCTGGGCGCCCTCGAACAGCAGGTCCTTGCCCTCGTCGATCATGTTGTTGAGCAGCAGGCTCGTCTCGGTGATGTAGGGACGCAGGCGCTCGGCCATGGGCAGGTACTCGTCGCAGATCTGGTCCACGGTGTAGGTGCTGTCTCTTATACACATCTGACGCTGCCGACGACTTCATAGGTGTAGATCTCG
>CABSYS010000159.1:0-4362 GCA_902482045.1 uncultured Collinsella sp. | reverse complement strand
GGTAGCCCGTACCAGATTCGAACTGGTGATCTCCGCCTTGAGAGGGCGGCGTCCTAAACCGCTAGACGAACGGGCCATATGTAGCAAATGCAATGGCTGGGATGGAGGGAGTCGAACCCCCATTGACGGAACCAGAATCCGCTGTCCTGCCATTAGACGACATCCCAATGACTGCATCGCTGCGCTCGGCTGTGCCTTTGCGCAAGAAAGAAATATACGGGAAGTCCCGCCATGACGCAAGCCCCAATTTTGACTTTTTTGAAATTCGGTCAAATTGGCCTAATTTCGTCCAACCCGTGAAGGACCTGTGAAGCCGACCGCTGTACACGAAGGGCAAAACGCCGCGAGCGGTAGCCGTCAACCGTTGGCAGATTCTACCGCGAAAACGATAGCACCAGGCAACACAATCGAAGTATCAATGATCGCGCGGATATCGAGGCGCCATGGACGAAGAGCTTGATTACCTATGGGAGGCCCTCGGCCTCGAGATCACTGCTGACCTTTGGCCCGAGCGGGACAAAATCCATCCCACGCTGCGCCCCGCCATCACGGTGATGCAGGCAAACTACCGCCGCGCCTCATTTTTGATCATGCGGACGTCATGGCATGCGGCGCTCCCCGACCTCAAGCGCATCCAGGCAAGCCTCGTCGAGCTGTCCGGCATGCCGACCGTCATATCCGAGGCGAACCTAGAGCGGCGGCAGCGCGAGCGCCTGCAGCGGCAACGGATTCCCTTTATCTGCCCCGGCGTTCAGGCATATCTGCCCTTTATGGACGAAGAGTGCTGGAGCGACACGCCCGACAAGCACGTAAAGATCTACGACCCACATGAATGGGCGCAGCTGGAGGACTGACCGGGTCAGGCCCGCCGGCGGAAAGTGCGTCCCATATTTCAAGCTCAAACTGGTCTCCGCTTTCCCGTAGAGCCCTCAATCGGAAACCGTGTCCCGGAATCAACGCTCGAAACGGGACGCACTTTCCGCAGCCGCTACAGCAACGCCTCGGTCCAAGCCGCTTCCCTAAAGCCGGGGATCGCAAAGTCGTCGCCCACCAGCAGCGGACGCTTAACCAGCATGCCGTCGGTCGCCAGCAGCTCGTAGCACTCCTGATCCGTCATCCCCGCGTCCAGGCGCGCCTTCAGGCCCAGCTCTCGATATTTCATGCCCGACGAGTTAAAGAAGCGTCGCACCGGCAGCCCCGAACGAGCAATCCAGGTCGCAAGTTCATCGGCCGTGGGATTGTCCGTAACGATATCGCGGTCGATATACTCAACCCCATGTTTGTCCAGCCATGCCTTGGCCTTTTTACAGGTCGAGCACTTGGGATATTCAACAAACAGTACGGTCATGGGAATCCTCCGAATATAGATCGGCCAACGCAGGCACACGCCATACGAGGCGCCTTCGCATGATGGGCCAATTGTAGCCCATGGGTCACACGCTAAACGAAGCGTACCCCGAATCCGCGTTTGATGAACGGCAACAGCTCCATTGCCTCGGGCGTGATATGGCCCGCAACGTTCATGCGCTCGTCGCCGGGAAGATCGACCCGCGCAATCTCAAGCTCACCTTCGTAGCGCCCATAGCCGCTATTGCTCACAGCGATTGAACCCGTCTTTCGCGGCACGCCGACACCGGTGTCCGTCGGCACGGAATCCGGCTTAAGCGTCGTGCGCGACTCCTGAGACCTAAAGATGAGGACGCTCGAATCGGGCCGGTCGTGATGAATCTGCCCGCGCACATAGGCATAACCGGGCTCAAGCTCGCATTGCAGGTCCACGTATCCGGCGGAAACTTGAGCAAACTGCGCCCAACCCGCATCGGAAAGATCGGGGTCGCCGACCAAAACAATGTCGCAATCGGCGCCGTGTGCGAGCTCAAGCATGTTGAGGGCAACCTTCGACGCGCGACCGCGCTGCGCCTCAACCGTCGGCAGTCCCTCGAATACCGGCCCGCGAACGTTGGCGTCACCTGGCACAAAAGCCATGATTTCGAAGCCAAGCGCCGCAAGACGAAGATTCGTCCGAGCAATGTCCTCCAGAGCTAAACCGGTATAAGGCTTGGGGTAAAAATTGTGGCAGGCGGCAAAACGAGTCACATCGGCACCGGCCTCACGCCACGATGCGATTTCATCAGAACTCACTGTCGATGCATTGACCACAATGCGAAATACACCGGACAGCTCCGCGACCCGCTGGGCACTAAAGCCATAATCCAAGCGCAGGTACTCCAACCCCAGATCGCGCAGATCCTCGATGCGCTCAAGCCCGAGCAAATCGCACGTGCGAGGCCCCACATCGGCAATGAGCGCAATGCCGCGGGCGGAAAGCAGCGACAGCACCTGGCGGACCTTATCGGCATACGCCGCTCCCCCATCCTCGGGAATATGCAGCGAGGTAAACGCATAGCGTGCACCCGCCGCGGCACCACGCTCAATCGTCCGCTCGATATCCTGCAGAGGGCTGGAAAGATAAATCGAAATACCTGTTTTCACGCTTCAACGCTCCTTTAAAAAAGGCCGGCGGAGCAGTTAGCCCCGCCGGCACAACCATAGCATCAAGAGATCTGCGGCACGTCAAGACGCTCGAATGACATGGCGCACAGCATCAGGCTACTCGCCAAAGAACTCGTTGATCTTCTGCTCGTCCACGCCAAAGAACCACGTTAGGACAAAGCCAGCTGCATAGGCAAGCAGCATAGCGGCAACGTAGCCGAACTGCTGACCAGGAACGACGATCAACAGGCCAAACAGACCGGAAACACCCTGGGAAACCGTGCCGATGTGAAGCAGTGCTGCAAGCGCGCCGCCAAATCCGGCACCCAGGCAGGCCGTCACAAACGGACGAACGAGCGGCAGCGTAACGGCATACATCAGAGGCTCGCCCACGCCCAGGATGCCAACGGGGATGGACTCGGCGACGTACTTCTTGAGCTTGGCGTTCTTGGTCTTAAAGTACAGCGCCAGACCGGCACCGACCTGGCCGCCGCCAGCCATCATAAGGATGGGAAGCAGGTAATTGATACCCTTGGTAGCGCCGTCGGGATCGTTGAGCATAGCGTGGATCGGCGTGAGCGCCTGATGCAGGCCGACGGACACCAGCGGCAAGAAGCCTGCCGACAGGATATAGCCACCCAGGACGCCCAGCTTCTCGAAGATAAAGGTGAGGACGCTAAAGATGGCAGTCGTCAGCCATGCGCCAACCGGCTGGATGACGAGCATCAGAGCAAAGGCGCCGATGATGAGCACCAGCAGCGGGGACAAGAACGTGTCGAGTGCGTTGGGCATAACCTTGCGAATCTGACGCTCCATCCAGGCAAAAAATGCGCCAGCGATGAGAGCCGCGATCATGCCGCCCGCTGCGGGGTTGTACTGCGCACTGGTAAGCGGCAGCAGAATGGCAGTGGCAGGATCAGCCGCGCCAGGCGCAAGCAGGGGCATGGCGCTGTTGGCGATACACATCATGCCGGCGATGCCGCCCAGCGCAGCGGAGCCACCAAACTCACGTGCCGCGTTATAGCCCACCAAGATGGGCAGATAGGCAAACAGGGCCCAGCCCATGGAACGAATGCCCTGGTACCACCACTCGCCTGCAAGCGCGCCTGCCGTCGAGACGTTAATGACGTTGCAGATACCGTTGATGAGGCCAGCCGCAATGATGCCGGGAAGCAGGGCGACAAAGACATTGGAAATCTTCTTGAGGAAGGCCTGAACCGGCTTAGACTCGTACTTGGCCTTCTGCGCGGCCTTGTTTGTGGCCGCAGCGTCAACCACGCTCTCGTCAGCAACGCCTTTCGCGAGGCCGGTGAGCTTGGAGAACTCCTCGAGCACCTTATTCACCTTGCCCGGACCCAGCACGATCTGCATCGTGTCATCCTCAACCAGGCCCATCACGCCGTCGAGCGCCTTAATACCCTCCGTGTCGACGTTGCCCGTGTCTTTGACGGTCACGCGCAGGCGCGTCATGCACGCCGCGTTTGCGAGCACGTTGTCTTTACCGCCCAAAAGGTCCAGCAGCTTTTGAGCCAGCTCTTTGTTCGTCATAACTCCTCCTTGTATTGGGTATCTCGTCTGGATGTCATATCAGCTCGCGCCGCGCACCTATTGGGCATCGGCATTGCTCTTCTCATGGCCACTCACCGCAGCACGGACATGGCCACGCGCCCGCTCAAGAGCTACCGCAGCCTGCTCGGCATCGCAGTCCAGCAGTACCGAGACAATAGCGGTTTTTACGTGGCCGCTGGCATCTGCAAGCGCCTGAACAGCGCGCTCGCGCGTGCAGCCGGTCGCCTCCATCACGATGTTCTGGCCGCGCACCACCAACTTCTCGTTCGTCTGCTGCACATCGACCATCAGGTTTTGGTA
>CABSYS010000158.1:0-4385 GCA_902482045.1 uncultured Collinsella sp. | reverse complement strand
GAGATCTGCGCATGTCTCGTGGGCTCGGAGATGTGTATAAGAGACAGGGATATAGGAATGGGAAAGAAGCACGATAAGAAGGCCGAGCCCGCAGCGGTCAAGACGCCCAAAGGCATGAAGGTCGATAAGGCCGTCAAAAAATTCCGCAAGCTCGAGGGCAAGCTGTGGACTCGCGAGTACCTGCTCAAGATTACCGAGTTTGACGGCGCGACCATTGCCCCCGCCAACGGCGCCGCGGCCCGCGCCGACGCCATGGGCACCCTTGCCGGCGAGCACCATAAGCTCCTGACCAGCGAAAAGTCTGTCGAACTTGTGCGCTCGCTGGCACGCGAGACCGTCGCCGGAGGCAAGATCGACGACCCGCAGCTGCTCGACGAGATCCGCGTGCTCGGCCGCGACCAGCGCGAGGCAAGCGTCATTCCCACCGAGGAGGCCGAGGCCTGGACCAGGCTCACCTGCGAGGCCGACGCCGTGTGGCACAAGGCCAAGACGGCCAATGACTGGGTGAGCTTTGAGCCCTATGTGGATAGGATCGTCGCCCAACTTAAGCATCAGGCCGAACTTATGGACCCCAAGCGCGACCCATACGATGTTTGGCTCGACCAGTACGAACGCGGCCTTTCCGCCAAGAGCTTCGACGCGTTTTGCGATGAGGTCAAGGCTACGGTCGTGCCGCTCGTACACGCCATCGGCGAGCGCGGCCAGCAGCCCGATGCCGACTTTTTGCACGCCCGCGTGCCCGAGGCCGCCCAGCGCGCCATGAGCTTCGACCTTATGAAGCTCGTCGGTCTGGACCTGAACGACACCACGCTTGCCTTTACCGAGCACCCGTTTAGCGAGGGCTTTGCCGTGGGTGACGCGCGCATCGCGACACACATCTACGAGGACGATTGCATCTCCAACGTCTACAGCATCATCCACGAGGCGGGCCACGCCATGTACGAGCTGGGCGTCAATCCTGCCTATGCGCGCACCTGTCTGGAGGGCGGCACCTCCATGGGCATCCACGAGAGCCAGAGCCGCTTTTTCGAGAACACCGTGGGTCGCAGCCGCGCCTTTATGGGCCCGCTGCTCGAGGTGCTGCGCCGTCACGCGCCCGAGGTCTACGGCGACGTCGACGAGGACACGCTCTACCGCGCCGTGAACATCGCGCAGCCGTCGCTGATCCGCACCGAGGCCGACGAGCTCACCTATCCGCTGCACGTTATGGTGCGCTACGAGATCGAACGCATGCTGTTTGCCGGCGAGGCCACGGCCAAGGACATCCCCGCGCTTTGGAATCGCTTTATGGATGAGTACCTGGGCATTCCCGTTCCCGACGACACGCACGGCTGCCTGCAGGATACGCACTGGAGCGGTGGCTCGTTTGGCTACTTCCCCACCTATGCGCTGGGCAGCGCCTACGACGCCATGTTCGTGCCGGCCATGTGCCGCGACGGCGTCGACCTTACCGGTGCCTGTGCGAGCGGTGATCTGGCGCCCGTCCGCGCCTGGCTGGGCGAGCACATTTGGCAGTGGGGCCGCGCCAAAGACGCGCCGGAACTCATCAAGGGCGCATGCGGCATGGCGTTCGATGCCCGCTACTACTGCAGCTACCTGCAGGACAAGTTCACCACGCTGTACCAGCTGTAAAGCTCAGGCAATACGCCAACGCAAGGGGGGCGCCACGGGGTTGATCCCGCGGCGCCCCCCTGCACCTAGTCGTTGGGGAGTCGTGGCCAAAAAAGGGCAAATATGAGTACTGTTGCCGATTTTATTGCATTTATTTCAGGTAAAAATAGGCCCTCAAATGGGAATTGGTCTCATTTGAGGGCCTATTTATTGGACACATGTAGAAAATTGTTGGCCTACAGGCTATTTGGGAGACGCTAAGATGCCCTTTGGAGGCAGAAATTGCTGCTACCAAATTAGTGACAGTACTCATATTTGCCACTTTTTGGCCACAACCTATTAGTAACCCCCTGCTAAACAGCCCCGAAGGCCCCTACAGGGCTTCCAGCGCGTTGGCGATGCGCTTCATGGCGGCGTCGGCGGCCGATTGGTCCGGAGCCTCAGCCAGCACGCGAATCACCGACTCGGTTCCGCTCTTGCGCACGAGCACGCGGCCCTCGCCCGCCAGCGCGGCCTCGGCCTCGGCGATCGCATTCTGCACGCCCATGTTCTCGAGCGCGGCATCTTTGTCGGCCACGCGCACGGCAACCTGCGCTTGCGGCAGCAGCTTGCACGGAGCCGTGAGCTGCGAGAGCGTCTCGCGCTCGGCGCGAATCACTTCCATCACACGCAGCGAGGTCATAATGCCGTCGCCCGTGCGCTCGATATCGCCAAAGATCGTATGACCCGTCTGCTCGCCGCCCAGGCTGAAGCCGCCCTCGCGCATCTTGGCATACACGTGACGGTCGCCCACGCCGCTGGTCACGGCGCTTAGACCGGCAAGCTCCAGCGACTTGACCAGGCCAAAGTTGCTGGCAATCGTCGGAACCACGGTACCGCCCGAAAGGCGCCCGTGCTTGTTCAGGTACACGCCGCACACGTACAGGATTTGATCGCCGTCGACCACGCGACCGCGCTCGTCCACGGCCAAGCAGCGGTCGGCATCGCCGTCATAGGCAAAGCCCACGTCCAGGCCCTGCTCCACCACGTGGCGCTGCAGGCGCTCCATATGCGTGGAGCCACAGTCCACATTGATGTTAAATCCGTCGGGCGCGGCGTTGATCACGCGCACGTCGGCGCCCAGCGCGTCGAACACCGGCTTGGCCACCGAGGACGCCGAGCCGTTGGCGCAATCCAGGCCGATCTTGACACCCTGCAGCGAAAAGTTCGCGCTCGCGATGAGCGAGGCAATATAGCGGTTGCGGCCCTGCATGTAGTCCACCGTGGCGCCGATGTGGTTGCCCGTTGCTAGCGGCACCTCGCTCTTGCCATCGATGTAGTCCTCGATGAGCTCCAGCACGTCCTCGTCCATCTTAAAGCCGTCACTGTTGACGAGCTTAATGCCGTTATCGCAAAACGGGTTGTGGCTCGCACTGATCATGATGCCGCAATCGAAGCAGCCCTCCACCGTCTGATGCGCCACGCCCGGCGTTGGGATCACGTGCAGCATATATGCGTCCGCACCGCTCGCGACCAGGCCGCTCACCAGCGCCGCCTCGAACATGTAGCTCGAACGACGCGTGTCCTTGCCCACGATCACGCGCGCCTTGGCCCCGCGGTTGGCACCGTAATACCAACCCACAAAACGGCCGATCTTGTACGCATGCTCCACCGTCAGCCCAACGTTGGCCTCGCCGCGAAAGCCGTCGGTGCCAAAGTACTTCATAAGAGATCCTCTCTATAGACAAAGGCGCGCCGCCAAAGCAACGCGCCGCCAGCCTATTATCCTTTAAAGCAACCGTAGGGGCTACACCGTGAGGAACATCATCACGATGATCATGGCAAAGCCGATAAGATCGGTCGGCAAAAACACCGTGCCCAGCATAACGGCACTCGTGATGGTCGCCGAGACCGGCTCCACGGTTCCGATCAAGCTCGCACGCACCGAGCCGATGTCCTTGACGCCCTGCATATAGAGCATGTACGCCAAAAACGAGCCCACGACCACAAACACCGCGAGCGCCTCGACGCCGGCGGCATCGAGCGCCGGCATATGGGCCCAAGGCTGCACGATGGTGCAGGTGATGATACCAGCCGTGAGCATGGCTGAACCCGTAACGATGGGGCTGCCGTATTCGGACAGAATCTTGGCGGGAATCACCGCCATACAGGTAGCGCTAACCGCACACATAAGGCCCGCGACCAGGCCGAGCGGCGAGATGCTCAGACTGGTGGGATCACCGCCGGTGGCGATTAAAAAGGTGCCGCCGAGGGCCAGACCAATGCCGATCGCCTCGCGAGCGCGCGGCATGCGGCGATCGACCACGCAGGTGTAGCCCATGATGATGACCAGCTGCAGGCACTGAAGCACCGTCGCAGTTCCGGCATTGGTCAGACGCACGGCCGAAAGATAGCAGAACTGGTTGAACAGCAGGCCAAAAGCGGTAAAAAGCAGCAGTTGTCTGCGGTCGGCGGGCGTGGTCCAGAGTTTAACCAGACGCTCGCGATCGCGCGTGACCACCACGGCCATAAAGAGCAGACCGGCGAGAATCTGGCGCACACTCATAAGCCACAGGGTATCAACGTGATAGGTATCGAACAGGAAGCTCGCGCTGGTACCCGAAAAACCCCAAAACGAACCACCCACCAGCGTGGCCAGAACGCCCGTAATCATCTTGCGCGTCGACGCGCTGTTCAGACGGTCGCGCCATGCACGGCGGGTGCTGCGGCTGAGCTCGTCGGTGCCCTCGGGCCTGTCTCTTATACACATCTCCGAGCCCACGAGACATGCGCAG
>CABSYS010000157.1:0-4398 GCA_902482045.1 uncultured Collinsella sp. | reverse complement strand
GCGTACATATGGCGCGTCCCAACGATTTCCACGAACGGCAGGAAACTGCAAGGTCAGCGGCTCGTAAGCAAATGCCAAAGATCAGGTTATGCGTACGCAAGCTCTTCTATGAGTACGTTAGCACAATCCTCTGCTTTTCCTACAGCGCACGATTTGGGCGTCCCTGCCTGCGCTATACTCCCCTGAAGAAGTGTTCCTGATTCGATAGGAGACTACATGTCCAAAGCACTCGACCCCAAAGACACCTGCGTCCTCGTTACCGGTGGCGCCGGCTTTATCGGCTCGCACACCGTCGTTCAGCTGCTCGAGGGTGGCTACCAGGTCGTCATCGTCGATGATCTCTCCAACTCCAGCGCCGTCGCCGTCGACCGCGTCAAGACCATCGTGGGCGACGAGGCCGCCAAGAACCTCACCTTCTACGAGGCCAACGTGCTCGACCGCGATGCGATGAACAAGATCTTCGATACCCATCAGATCGACCGCGTCATCCACTTTGCCGGCTTTAAGGCCGTCGGCGAGTCGGTGAGCAAGCCCGTCGAGTACTACCACAACAACATCGAGAACACCCTGGTGCTGATTGACGTCATGCGCAACCATGGCTGCAAGTCCATCATCTTCTCGAGCTCCTCGACCGTCTACGGCGACCCGGACAACCCGCCCGTCACCGAGGAGGATCCTAAGAAGCCCGCGACCAACCCCTATGGTTGGACCAAGTGGATGATCGAGCAGATCCTTATGGACGTCCACACCGCCGACCCCGAGTGGGACGTCGTGCTACTCCGTTATTTCAATCCCATCGGCGCCCATCCGTCGGGCCTGATCGGCGAGGATCCCAAGGGCATCCCCAACAACCTGGTGCCCTATGTCGCCCAGGTCGCCGTGGGCAAGCTCGAGGCCGTTCAGATCTTTGGCAACGACTACCCCACCCCCGACGGCACCGGCGTGCGCGATTACATCCACGTGTGCGATCTGGCATCTGGTCACGTGGCCGCCCTCAACTGGATGAACGGCAAGACCGGCGTCGAGATCTTTAACTTGGGCACCGGCACCGGCACCTCGGTACTCGAGGTCGTCGCCGCCTTCTCCAAGGCTTGTGGCAAGGAGCTGCCCTACGTGATCCGCGAGCGCCGCGCCGGCGACATCGCTGCCAACTGGTGCGATGCCTCCAAGGCCGAGCGCATGATGGGCTGGAAGGCCCAGTACGACATCGCGGACATGTGCCGCGATAGCTGGAACTGGCAGAGCCACAACCCCAACGGCTTCGCCGACGCCGAGTAGCAAAACCTACATACCGCTCTTGCCCCGATCTCACGTTGTGAGGTCGGGGCTTTTTCATGGCATGTAACCATTCGCCGAAAATCGACCAACTTTTTTATCTTGCCTGTACATGTTTAAACAACATGTTTTACAATAGGCGTATCGAATCAGAACATCGGAGGCGGACTGCACACCCATCGGCAGGCCGACCCCACAACAAGAAGGTTGGTGAGCGCATTCATGGAGCGTGCAAGCGGCGTCCTCATGCCCGTCTCATCTCTGCCCGGACCATACGGAATCGGCGGCTTTGGTTGGAATGCCTACGACTTCGTCGATTTTCTCGCCTCGTGCAAACAACATTACTGGCAGATTCTGCCCCTTACGACGACCAGCTATGGCGATTCGCCCTATCAGTCGTTCTCGGCCCGCGCAGGCAACCCCAACTTTATCGACTTTGCCGAGCTTGTCGAGGCAGGGTATCTGGAGCAGCGCGATATCGATGGCGTGTACCTGGGATCCGACCCCAGCAATGTCGACTACGGTGCTATCTTTGGCGGCCGCCGTCAGATTCTCGACCGCGCCGCCGAGCGCTTTGCTGCCGACAAGCCGGCCGATTTCGATGACTTTATCCAGGCCAACGAGGACTGGCTCATCCCCTACTGCGAGTTCATGACCGTCAAAGAGGAGTGCGGACTCAAGGCCTTTTGGGAGTGGCCCGCAGAACTGCGCACCCGCGGCGAAGCATCTGCCAAGGTCTGCGCCGCCCATCCCGCGCGCATGCTCTACCACCAGATGACGCAGTATTTCTTCGACCGCCAATGGAGCCGCCTCAAGGCCTATGCCAACGAGCGCGACATTCTCATCATCGGCGACCTGCCCATCTATGTCTCGCGTGACTCCGTCGAGATGTGGGCGACGCCTGAGCTCTTTAAGATCGACGCCGCCGGCAATCCCGTGAGCGTCGCCGGCACGCCGCCCGACCAGTTCTCGGCCACCGGCCAGTACTGGGGCAACCCCATCTACGACTGGGACGCCATGGAGTCCGACGGCTTCTCCTGGTGGGAGGGCCGCATTCGCGCCGCCCTCGACATGTACGACGTCATCCGCCTGGATCACTTCCGCGGCTTCGAAGCCTATTGGGAGGTGCCGTTCTCCTCACCCGATTCGTCCTACGGTTCGTGGACGCAGGGTCCCGGCCTTAAGTTCTTCAAGACGCTCGAGGAAAAGCTCGGCACACTGCCCATCATCGCCGAGGACCTGGGCTTCCTCACCCCCGGCGTCATCGACATGCGCGACAACTCGGGCTTCCCCGGCATGAAGATCCTGCAGTTTGCCTTTGAGGGTACCAACTCGTACTACCTGCCGCATAACTACATCGCCAACACCGTCGCCTATGTGGGCACCCACGATAACGAGACGGCGCGCGGTTGGTTTGAGGGAACGGCCACCCCACGTCAGCGCGAGCAGGCAGCCCTGTACACCCATCAGCAGGCCGGCGAACCCATGGCAGATGCACTCAATCGCACCATCGCCGCCAGCGTGAGCGACACGTGCATCTACACCATGCAGGATCTGCTCAACTTGGGCAACGAGGCGCGCATCAACACCCCTGCCACGCTGGGCGGCAACTGGACCTGGCGCATGCTCGACGGCGCCATCACCCGCGAGCTTGAGCACAAACTCACCGACTGGACCGAGACCTACTTCCGCATCCCATCGGAAGCCGAAATCGAGCTTCCTCAATAGGAGCTACCGCGCCCGACCCCCCACCGTGCGGACGCGCTTGCTTTTCCCGCGCGAGGCCACCCCAATCCCCTCGCGCGGGCTTCTTATGAATTGCAGACATGAAACAACCCATCACAGGAGAAAACATGCCCCGAATTAACCTCATGGAACTCGCCGAGCAGTCTTTTGGCACCTCGCTCGAGCAGCTCGACGACCGTCGCATTTACAAGCTGCTGGTCAAACTCGTGCAGGAGCGCTCCGCCGCCTGCCCGCTCAACAACGGCAAGAAAAAGCTCTATTACATTTCCGCCGAATTTTTGATCGGCAAGCTGCTCATCAACAACATGATCGACCTTGGCATCTACGACGAGGTTAAGGACCAGCTCACCGCCGCAGGCCACGACCTCAACAAGATCGAGGAATTCGAGGTCGAGCCGTCACTCGGCAACGGCGGCCTGGGCCGCTTGGCCGCATGCTTCCTGGATTCCATCGCCACGCTGGGCTTGACCGGCGATGGCGTGGGCCTCAACTATCACTACGGTCTGTTCCGTCAGCGCTTTGTCGACAACCAGCAGAAGGCCGTCCCCGACGAGTGGCTCGGTGAGCAGGACATCCTAGTCGACGATGACCGCTCCTACACCGTCGAGTTCGGCGATTTTGCCGTTACCTCCAAGCTCGTCAACATCGATGTGCCCGGTTACGGCCAGCCCACCAAGAATCGCCTGCGCCTGTTCGACCTGGCGAGCGCCGACGACAGCCTGGTCCCCGGCAGTTCCATCGACTTCGACAAGACCGAGATCGCCAAGAACCTCACCTTGTTCCTCTACCCCGACGATTCCGACGAGCAGGGCCGCCTACTTCGCATCTATCAGGAGTACTTCATGGTGAGCAACGCCGCCCAGCTCCTGATCGACGAGGCCGTCGAGCGCGGCAGCAACCTGCACGATCTGGCCGACTACGCCGTGGTCCAAATTAACGACACGCACCCCACCATGGTCATTCCCGAGCTCATTCGCTTGCTCACCACCGAGCATGACATCGAGTTTGACGAGGCCGTGACCATCGTACGCTCCATGGTCGCCTACACTAACCACACGATTCTTGCCGAGGCGCTCGAGAAGTGGCCGCTCGCCAGCCTGCAGAAGGTCTCCCCTGCCATCGCCGACATTATCGTCAAGCTCGATGAGATCGCGAAAGCCGAGCACGATGACCCGCGCGTCGCCATCATCGACGAATACGACACCGTCCACATGGCCCATATGGATATCCACTTTGGCTTCTCCATCAACGGCGTAGCCGCCCTCCACACCAAGATCCTGGAAGACACCGAGCTTCATCCGTTCTACGAGATCTATCCCAAGAAGTTCTCCAACAAGACCAACGGCATCACCTTCCGTCGTTGGATCCACGGCGCCA
>CABSYS010000156.1:0-4401 GCA_902482045.1 uncultured Collinsella sp. | reverse complement strand
TCTACACCTATTAAGTCGTCGGCAGCGTCAGATGTGTATAAGAGACAGGTACAGGTGCGAAGCCACCATATTGTCGTCAACCGCGGCGGGATCGATCTTGCCGGCGGCCGCATCAAGCGCGATCTGGCGGACAGCGCGGGTGATCTCAGCACGGGCACCGTAGTTAACGGCCAGCGCCAGCGTCATACCGGTATGGTCGGCGCACTCGGCAAGGCCGCGCTCAAAGACGTCGCGGGTCTTCTTGGGCAGCGCGGAAATATCGCCCAAAAAGACAACGCGGACGTTCTCACGCTTAAGCAGCGGCAGCTCATCGATAAACGTCTTGGCAAACAGGTGCATCAGAACGTTGACTTCGTGCTGCGGGCGATTCCAGTTTTCGGTCGAGAACGCATAGGCCGAAAGCACGTCGACGCCCAGGCGCACGCAGGCGGTAATGATCTCGCGCAGCGAGACGATGCCGGCCTTGTGGCCTTCGGTGCGGGCAAGACCGCGCGACGTGGCCCAACGGCCGTTGCCGTCCATGATGCACGAAATATGGTGCGGAATGTTATTGAGGTCAAGGTCGGAAAAACCGACGCCCGCAGGGGCGTCGGCAAAGTACTCGACCAGTTTATGCTCGTCGTATTGCACCTTAGATCTCCATGACCTCGGCTTCTTTTTCCTTCAGAAGCTCCTCGACCTTGGCAACATACTCGTCGGTATGCTTCTGAACCTTGGCCTGCTCGCGACGAACATCGTCCTCGGTGAGCTCCTCGTCGCGCTCAAGCTTATTGTTAAAGTCGCGGCGGATGTTGCGGATGGAGACCTTGGCCTGCTCGGCGTACTCGCGGCACTCCTTAACGAGCTCGCGACGACGCTCCTCGGTGGGAGCCGGGAACGGCAGACGCACGACGGTACCATCGGAGTTGGGGGTAATGCCCAGGTCGGAGGCACTGATAGCCTTGACGATGGCATTGATGAGCGCCTTATCCCACGGCTCGATAAGCAGCATGTGGGCCTCGGGGGTCTTAACGGCGGCAACCTGCGTGACGGGCGTGGGAACACCGTAGTAGTCGACGGTGATGTCGGACAGAATGTTAGCGTTGGCGCGGCCAGTGCGGACCTTGGAGAAGTTATGCTTGAGGGACTCGAGTGACTTGTCCATGTGGGCGGTGATGTTCTCTGCCATGCTTAATCCTCCTGATAGACGAGCGTGCCGACGGGCTCACCCGCGAGCGCGCGCTTGACGGTGTCCTCGCCATCGATGTTGAGGACCAAAATGGGCATACGGTTGTCCTGGCAAAGAGCCGTAGCCGTGGAATCCATAACCTGCAGACCGCGGACGAGAACCTCGTGATAGGTAATCTTGTCAAAACGGACGGCATCGGCGCACTTGACGGGATCCTTGTCGTAGATGCCATCAACCTTGGTGGCTTTAATCAGAATCTCGGCACCGATCTCACAGGCGCGAAGGGCCGCGGCGGTGTCAGTCGTAAAGTACGGATTACCCGATCCGGCGGCAAAGATAACGACGTTGCCCTTGGACAGGTGGTTGATGGCGCGACGGCGAATATAGGGCTCGCAGATCTCGTTCATCTGGATAGCGCTCATCACGCGGCAGGGAACATCGTTGTGCTCGAAGGCATCCTGCAGGGCAAGCGCGTTCATAACGGTAGCGAGCATGCCCATGTAATCGGCCTGGGCGCGGTCCATACCACCGGCGGCGCCGGCCATGCCGCGGAAAATATTGCCGCCGCCGACAACGACGCCGACCTCATGACCAACGGCGAGCAGCTCCTTGACCTGCTTGGCAAGATGATCGGTAACCTTGGGGTCGATGCCGTAGTTGCCATCGCCCATCAGCGCTTCACCGGAGAGCTTCAGAAGCACGCGTTTATATCGGATGTCGGACAAAGCGATCCTCCTTTAATTAGACTCATAACATAATATCAAAGGCTTAACGGAGAGCCATGAAAAAGCAGGCTGTGAGTAAAACCCACAGCCTGCTCATTACCAGCTACAAGAGCTTATTTACTCGCCACGGACCAGACGGTCAAAGGCAACGACGGTAATGGTGTCACCGAGCTCCTTGGAGACCTGCTCAGCGTACTTCTTGATGGTGAGGGAGCTGTCCTTGATGAACTCCTGCTCGGTGAGCACGGACTGCTTGTAGAACTTCTCCAGACGGCCAACAGCCATCTTCTCCTGGATAGCCTCGGGCTTGCCGGACTCGGCAGCCTGAGCCATGTAGATCTGCTTCTCGTGCTCGACGGTCTCAGCCGGAACCTGATCGCGGGTAGCGCAGATCGGGGCGACGGCGGCAACCTGAAGGGCAACGTCGTGAGCAAAGGTCTTGAAGGACTCAGCCTGAGCGGTCTCGGCCTTCTCGAAAGCGAACTCAACGAGAACGCCGATCTTACCACCCATGTGGATGTAAGAAGCGAGAGCGCCGTTCTCGGCCTTGCGGGCGGCGAAACGGGAGATCTTCATGTTCTCGCCCATGATGTGAATCATCTCGGTGAGCTCGGAGGAAACGGTCTCCTCGCCCATCGGCTTCTCGAGCAGAGCGTCGACGTCAGCAGGCTCGGTGGTAGCGACAACCTCAGCGACCTTGGAAGCAAAGCCAGTGAACTTGGCGTTGGAGCCAACGAAGTCGGTCTCGCAGGAGAGCTCGAGCAGAGCGCCGGTCTTGCCATCCTCGGAGACGAACGCGGCGACAGCGCCCTCGTTGGTCTCACGGCCAGCCTTCTTGGCAGCCTTGGCGAGGCCATTCTTGCGCAGAACGTCGACAGCGGCGTCCATGTCGCCGTCAGCCTCGACGAGAGCCTTCTTGCACTCCATCATCGGGGAGTCGGTCATCTCGCGGAGCTGCTTGACCATAGCGGCGGTAATCTGGGCCATTGTGGTTCCTTTCAAAGAGATGAAAAAGAATTAACTAAGACTGATTTACTCGGCCTTGGGCTCAGCGGCCATCTCGGCCTCGGAGACCTGCTCCTTGCCGGAGCCAGCGAGGCAGGCGTCAGCCATGAGCTCGCACATAAGGGTGACAGCGGAGATAGCATCATCGTTGCAGGGGATGCCGTACTCGACCTCGTCGGGATCGGAGTTGGTGTCGATCAGAGCGACGACGGGGATGTTCAGGCGCTGAGCCTCCTTGATAGCGTTCTCCTCGCGCTTGGTGTCGATAACGAAGAGAGCCTGGGGCAGACCCTTCATGTCGCGGGCGCCACCGAGGTTGGTCTGGAGCTTGGTAAGCTCCTTGCCCAGAACAGCCTGCTCCTTCTTGGGGAGCACTGCCATGCGGCCGTCCTCGACCATGGCCTCGAGCTCCTCCATGCGGTTGATGCGGGAGCGGATGGTGACGAAGTTGGTCAGCATACCGCCGAGCCAACGCTGGTTGATGTAAGGCATGTTGGCGCGCTCAGCGGCGTTCTTGACGGCCTCCTGAGCCTGTTTCTTGGTGCCGACGAACAGCACGTTGCCGCCCTTGGCGACGTTCTTGACGAAGGTGTAGGCCTGGTCGGCGTCGAGGATGGTCTGCTTGAGGTCGAGGATGTAGATGCCGTTGCGCTCACCGAAGATGAACGGCTTCATCTTGGGGTTCCAGCGACGGGTCTGGTGACCGAAGTGGCAGCCGGCCTCGAGCAGGGTGCGGATATTAATCTTGGTAGCCATGTTAAACCTCCTGTGGTTTGCCTCCGCGCGGGGTCATCCTCCAAAACCAACCCGGACATGTGCTACCAAAGCCCGGGCACCACGGTATGAAGTAGCCGCGCGTGCGTGATAAAAACCTGTTGCCGTGAAGCAACCCGATGAATGATAGCAGGATTACCTCTTCCTGCCAACCCGCAATCAAAACCACACACCTAAGCGCAACGCGAGCCGCCCAGCCTACTCGCCCCGGGGATGGGCCTGGGTCACGGCGCGCTTAAGCCGATCGGGCGTAAGATGCGTGTAGATTTGAGTCGTGGACAGGCTCGCATGCCCCAGCAGCTCTTGAACCGAACGCAGATCCGCGCCGCCCTCAAGCAGATCGGTCGCAAACGTATGACGCATCGCATGAGGCGCGATGTCGGCCGGAATGCCGGCGCACGTCGCCAGCATATGGAACCGTCGCCTGAGCATAGCGGCACTCATGCGATTACCGCGCGCAGAAATAAACAGCGGATGCAGACCGGCTGCGGCGTCGCGGTGCTTTGCCTGGGCGAGCAACTCCGGTCTCCCCTCCTCGACATAGGTGCGCGTCGCCTCAAGTGCGCGACGATACAGAGGAACGATGCGCTCCTTGCTCCCCTTGCCCCAAAGGCGAACCACGCGCTCCGACCAAGCGATGGATTCCACGTTAAGCGCGGCAAGCTCCGAGATGCGGGCACCCGAGGCACTGTCTCTTATACACATCTCCGAGCCCACGAGACATGCGCA
>CABSYS010000155.1:0-4412 GCA_902482045.1 uncultured Collinsella sp. | reverse complement strand
TCGTGCTTCACCCTCAAGTCGACACGCATAAAAAGCCTCCCATTTCTCATGTCCAAGAAATGGGAGGCAGTTCACGTAGTGCGCAGCGGGGGTTCTTTCATGTCCGAGGACGTCCGCGAAGGTCAGCCCTCAGATTCTGCGGTGGGAGACCTAGGCCTCGTTGTACACCGTCTTGAGCTTCAGCAGGTGAGCATAGCGGTCCATGGCGGCCTGCTCGTTCTCCTTGAAGAGCTCCTCGGCGCGCTCGGGGAAGGAACGCGTCAGCGAAGCGTAACGGGCCTCGTTCATCAGGAACTCCTGATAACCGCCCGCGGGCTCCTTGGAATCGAGCGAGAACTTCTTGCCGGCAGCAGCCTCGGGGTTGAAGCGGAAGAGGTTCCAGTAACCGCACTCGACAGCCTTCTTCATCTCGGCCTGGCAGTTCTGCATGCCGCCCTTCTTGATGGAGTGCATCTCGCAGGGGCTGTAGCCGATGATGAGGGACGGGCCGTCGTAGGCCTCGGCCTCGTGGATGGCCTTGAGGGTCTGAGCCGGGTTGGCGCCCATGGCGACCTGCGCCACGTAGACGTAGCCATAGCTCATGGCAATCTCGGCCAGGGACTTCTTCTTGGTCACCTTACCGGCAGCGGCGAACTGAGCGACCTGGCCCAGGTTCGAGGCCTTGGAGGCCTGGCCACCGGTGTTGGAGTAAACCTCGGTGTCGAAGACGAAGACGTTGACGTTGTGGCCAGAAGCCAAGACGTGGTCCAGGCCACCGAAGCCGATGTCGTAGGCCCAGCCGTCGCCGCCAAAGATCCAGAAGGACTTCTTGGTGAGGTAAGCCTTGTCGGCGAGGATCGCCTTGGAAGCGTCACAGCCGCACTTCTCGAGCTCGGCAACGTAGGCAGCGGCAGCGGTCTTGGAGGCCTCGGCGTCGTTGACGGAGTCGATCCAAGCCTGACCGGCAGCCTTGAGCTCATCGGACGGACCATCGGCAGCGATGATGTCCTGGGTAGCGGCGATCAGCTTGTGCTGAACGGCCTCATAGCCAACAGCCATGCCCAGACCGTGCTCGGCATTGTCCTCGAACAGGGAGTTGTTCCACGCCGGGCCGTGACCGTCCTTGTCCTTGCAGTAAGGAGCGGTGGCAGCGGGGTTGCCCCAAATGGAGGAGCAGCCGGTGGCGTTGGAGATGAACATGCGGTCGCCGGCGACCTGGGTCACCAGACGTGCATAGGCGGTCTCGGCGCAGCCGGCGCAGGAGCCGGAGAACTCCAGGTAGGGCTGCTTAAACTGGCTGCCCTTGACGTTGGCCGCGATGAGCTCCTTCTTCTCGGAGACGTTCTCGACCATATAGTCCCAAACGGGCTGCTGGTCCATCTCCTGCTCGGTGGGAACCATCTCGAGAGCACCCTTGGGGCAGACCTTGACGCAGTTGGTGCAGCCCATGCAGTCGAGCGGGGACACGGCCATGGTGAACTTCATGCCCTTGGCCTTGGGGCCCATGGCGTCGAGCGTGCGGGTAGCCTCGGGCGCGGCGGCAGCCTCGTCCTCGGTCATCGCGAACGGACGGATGGTGGCATGCGGGCACACATAGGCGCACTGGTTGCACTGGATGCACTTGGTCTCGTCCCAGTGGGGAACGACGACGGCGACGCCGCGCTTCTCGTATGCGGAGGCACCCAGCTCAAACTGGCCGTCGGCGCAATCGACGAAGGCGGAAACGGGCAGGCTGTCGCCATCCATGCGATCGATGGGCTCGAGCAGGTTCTTGACCTGCTGGGCGATGGCGGACTTGGTCTCCTCGGAGAGCTCGACGGGAGCGGCGTCCTCGGCGGTAGCCCAGTCGGCCGGAACCTCGAACTTACGGAAGGCGGTAGCGCCGGCATCGATGGCCTTGTGGTTGGCGTCGACGATAGCCTGGCCCTTCTTCATGTAGGACTTGGTAGCCGCGTCCTTCATGTACTGCAGGGCGTCCTCGGCGGGCAGGACCTTGGCCAGCGCGAAGAAGGCGGACTGGAGCACCGTGTTGGTGCGCTTGCCCATGCCGACCTTAGCGGCCAGGTCGATAGCGTCGATCAGATAGACGTTGACGTTGTTGTTCGCGATGTAGCGCTTGGCCACGGCGGGCATGTGCTCGGCGAACTCCTCGTCGCTCCACTGGCAGTTGACCAGGAAGGTGCCGCCCGGCTTGACGTCGCGGACCATCTTGAAGCCCTTGACGATGTAGCTGGGGTTGTGGCAGGCGACAAAGTCGGCCTTGGTCACGTAGTACGGCGAGCGGATCGGGGAATCACCAAAGCGCAGGTGCGAGACGGTGACTCCGCCGGTCTTCTTGGAGTCGTACTGGAAGTAGGCCTGGACGTACTTGTCGGTGTGGTCGCCGATAATCTTGATCGAGTTCTTGTTGGCGCCGACGGTACCGTCGCCACCCAGACCCCAGAACTTGCACTCGATGGTGCCGGGGGCTGCGGTGTTGGGCGCATCCTCGGCCTCGGGCAGGCTCAGGTTGGTCACGTCATCGACGATGCCGATGGTGAACTCGCGCTTGGGCTCGTCCTTCTTGAGCTCCTCGAAGACAGCGAACGCGGACGCGGGAGGCGTGTCCTTGCTGCCCAGGCCGTAACGGCCGCCGACGACCTTGATGCCCGTCTTGCCGGCCTCGTAGAGAGCGGAGACAACGTCCTGGTAGAGCGGCTCGCCGATGGAACCCGGCTCCTTGGTGCGGTCCATGACGGCAATCTTCTTGACGGTCTCGGGGAGAACGTCGACGAAGTGCTTGATGGAGAACGGACGGAACAGGCGAACCTTGACCAGGCCGACCTTCTCGCCGTGAGCGTTGAGGTAGTCGATGACTTCCTCGAGCACGTCGCAGAAGGAGCCCATGCACACGACGACGCGATCAGCATCGGGAGCGCCGTAGTAGTTGAACAGGCCGTAATCGGTGCCGAGCTTCTCGTTGATCTTCTTCATGTAGCCCTCGACGACGGCGGGAAGCTCGTCGTAGACCTTGTTGCAGGCCTCGCGGTTCTGGAAGAAGATGTCGCCGTTCTCGTGGCTACCGCGGGTATGCGGGTGCTCAGGGTTGAGCGCGTGATCGCGGAAAGCCTGGACAGCGTCCATGTCGCACATCTCGGCCAGATCCTTGTAGTCCCACATGGCGACCTTCTGGATCTCGTGGCTGGTGCGGAAACCGTCGAAGAAGTTAAGGAACGGGGTCTTACCCTCGATGGCGGCAAGGTGAGCCACCGGCGAGAGGTCCATGACCTCCTGGACGTTGCCCTCGGCGAGCATGGCGAAACCGGTCTGGCGACAGGCCATGACGTCGGAGTGATCGCCAAAGATGTTCAGGGCGTGCGAAGCGACGCAACGCGCGGAGACGTGGAAAACGCCCGGGAGCTGCTCGCCCGCGATCTTGTACATGTTCGGGATCATCAAGAGCAGACCCTGAGAAGCCGTGTAGGTGGTGGTCAGAGCACCGGCACCCAGCGAACCGTGAACGGTACCGGCTGCACCTGCCTCGGACTCCATCTCGACGACCTTGACCGGGGTGCCGAAGATGTTCTTGCGACCCTGGGCCGCCCACTGGTCGACATGGTCGGCCATCGGGCTGGACGGCGTAATGGGATAAATTCCCGCTACCTCGGTGTACGCATACGAAACATATGCGGCCGCCTCGTTGCCGTCCATAGACTTAAACTTACGCGCCATATACCCCTCTCCTCTCATATAGGTATACAGGCCCCGGCGATCGCCGGGATATTGGCGTGATGGGATTTTCGTTGTTGCTTCCAATCATCTGGCAGGCGGACTCAGCAGCAGGTACATGGCGTGGAGAGAAAGCATGCCGAGGCGAGGAGGGCTGCACGCGCTCCACAGGCCCAGCTACCCGTCTTGCACATGACCGAGCGCCGCAAAGGCCGCATGTCGGATGCTCCCGGGCACGCCCCGGCGATGGGAAGCGCCCGCAACGGAAATCCGCATGCGGGTTTATTGTACCCCGCCGTCAGGCCATATTTCGGCAAATATAGGTGGCCGGTAAAGGTTTACCTCGGGTGACTATTGTGCGCCCGGCACCGACGGGCACAGTCCCCTGGAACCCCACAGCAGTTGCGGTGAAATAGGGAGTGTTTTTGCTGTTAACGGCCTTAATCAGTCCCTATTTCACCGCAACTCATTGGGGGGGGATGAGCTAGAGGGCGCCGAGGAGGATGGCGTAGGTGGTGGATTCGCCGAGTTTGAGCTCGTCACCGGGGCTGAGCCGGGCGGAGCGGCCGGGCTCTACTTGAATACACACGCTCGTGGCCCCGTTTACCACCACGGTGCCGTTCGTGGACGACAGGTCCTCGACAAACCATGTGCCAGAATCGTCGCACCAGATATGGGCTGTCTCTTATACACATCTCCGAGCCCACGAGACATGCGCAGATCTC
>CABSYS010000154.1:0-4420 GCA_902482045.1 uncultured Collinsella sp. | reverse complement strand
GGCTCGGAGATGTGTATAAGAGACAGGTTCCTCAGCAGCCGCTGCCTTCTGGGCCTTGGCCTTCATCGCCGCGACAAAGCCGGCAGGCATACCGTCGAATTCGCGCACGCCGGCAAGCGAACGCTCGATGTCCTTGGCGCAGGCCTCGGACACAGCCGCCACATGGCGCTCGGCGGCCTTGGCACGCGCCTCGCGCTTGGGATTGGGCTGACCCGCTCGGTTAGACCTGCGGTTACGGTTCCTGTTGTCGACATCTGCCATACGTGGCCACCTTTCCTGTCGCTGCCGCTATCGGCTTTTTCCCATCCATCATACCCCGCCGCGCACAAAAAAGACGGCCCCGAAGGACCGCCTTTCGTATCGTTTTACCGTGTCCGGCAAGAAGCGTCGCAATGCCGCGCTTTAATCGCGACGGCCGAGGATGTTCAGAATACGCAGGAACACGTTGATAATGTCCACGAACAGATTGGACGCCATGAGCACCGCATTGGGCAGCGTGGGCGGCACCGTCGTGGCAACATAGGTGTCGTAGCCAATAAACCCGGCGAACACCACGATCACGATCAGATCGGTGATGGACTGCGAGACGCCCATGAACATCAGCACGATCTCGACCAGAATCGTGGCGAGCAGAATGCCAAAGCCGATGCCGTACACACGCTGGAAGAACTTGGGGAAGGTCACGCCCAGCGCACCGAAGACAAAGGTGATGGCAGCGGTGGCGATAAAGGCGGTGTTGATAGTGGGCAGGTCATAGTTGGAAAGGCCAAACGACGCGGTCAGGCCAAAGGTGCTCGCAAAGATTACGTAGCCCACAAGGGACAGGCCCACGGACTGTTTGCTGGCGGCAGCAGACATCATGACGATGCCGACAATAGTCAGGATAAACGAGCCAAAGACCAGTGGCAGGGCGGCGCCGCTCATCATCATGCGGGCAAACGCCATGGTGCTCGTAAAGTAAGCACCGGCGCCCATGGCGCAAAAGCCCAAGAAGATGAGGGCAGACATGGCAAGATTGTACGCGCGCGGCGACATCTCCTTGGCGCGACTTGCGCCGGTCTCGATGGGGCCGTTCTGATAGCCCTGGATATCGTTCATACTTCGTCCTTTCAAAAAGCGCACGGCAGCGCCGTAGGTGACAAGATTCCTGCCATTGTACCCGAATGCCGCACGTCCTTACCTACGGCGCTCGCCCTCAAGCGTACGATCAAAGGCCCAGACCCACCAACGCATCACGTGCGCCTGCGAGCCGTCCGCCCGCTCGCGCGTCTGGTCCTCCAGATACAACTCGGTCGCGTGCCCGCCAAAACGCACCTTATATGTTGCCGTACGGATGCCGTGGACCATCAGGCCAAACCCAGTGGTCGAGATAATTTCGTCGATCGTAAAACAACGGCCGTCGACCCAGCAGACGGTGACCGGCACGACCTGTCCGCCCGCGAGGATGCGAGCCACGACGTCCACATACTGCTTGTGCACGCGCCGAGTTTTGCCGTCTGTCTGTCGATATTCCATGCCCCCTATTATCGAACGCATGTTTGCATGTTGTAAAGCGAACAGACTGTGGTTTTGGGGTGTTGGGACGCGCACACGTGTCCTCATGGCGTGTTAGCAAAAAGAATACCCGCGGTCAACAGGGCTTATATTCAATTTTAGTGCCAAAAAATTCACTTCTCCCATCAGAACTCGGTAAAGAAACCCGCAGGAGGTGATACGATTTATCATGTTTTTGTAACGTGTCTGCAAACTTCGAGAAAGCCCATATATGGACGTAACGTTCTCAACCTTCCTCGGCCAAATTGTGTCGAACCCAGTCCTTGCCGTCACCGTGATTCTCGCGCTCGGCGCCATCTTCGTCAACGGATGGACCGACGCGCCCAACGCCATCGCGACCTGCGTCACTACGCGTTGCATGCCCGCCCGCGCCGCCATTCTCATGAGCGCCGCATTCAACTTCTTGGGCGTGCTCATCATGACGCGCTTTAACGCGAGCGTCGCCAACACCATTTCACATATCGTCGACTTTGGCGGAAACAGCACCATGGCGCTCGCCTGCCTGTGCGCGGCGCTGTTCTCCATCGTCGTCTACGGCGCCACCGCGTCGCGTTTTGGCATCCCCACCTCGCAAAGCCACAGCCTTATCGCCGGCCTGACCGGCGCCGCCATCGCCCTCGGCGGCGCGAACAGCGTCAACGTCCACGAATGGATGAAGGTCATCTACGGCCTGGCGCTCTCCATCGGCCTGGGCTTTGTCATGGGCTGGGTCCTGTGCAAGCTCGTCTCGATTCTTTTCGCCGCCGCCAACAGGCGACGTGCCAATGTCTTCTTTAAATACGCTCAGATCGCGAGTGCCGCGGCCATGAGCTTTATGCACGGCGCGCAAGATGGACAGAAGTTCATCGGCGTGCTCTTTTTAGGTGTCGCCTTCGCCAACGGCCAGACGAGCGTCGGCGATGCCGGCATCCCCATCTGGATCATGCTGCTGTGCTCGGCCACCATGGGCGTCGGCACCAGCGTGGGCGGCGAGCGCATCATCAAGTCCGTCGGCCAGAGCATGGTCAAGCTGGAGAAGTATCAGGGCTTCTCCGCCGACCTCGCAGGCGCCGCGAATCTGCTGCTTGCCACCCTTACCGGCATCCCCGTGTCCTCCACCCACATCAAGACCTGCGCCATCATGGGCGTCGGCGCCGTCAAGCGCCTTTCGGCCATCAACTTCGGCGTGGTCAAGGACATGATGTTCACCTGGTTCTTCACCTTCCCTGCCTGCGGACTCATCAGCTTTGTCATGGCCAAGCTGTTCATGATGTTCATCTAGCCAAACCGAGCGTCCATCTGGACCGCAATACTTCACCCACCCGTCTTCGCCTCGAAAGGACCCACCCATGGCAAAGAAACCCGATTCGTTCTACTTTGACAACTACGTCGCCTGCGCCGATCTTGCCGTACAGGCTGCCGAGCTGCTCACCAAGATTTTTGAGAACTTCGATCCCGCGAAAATTCACGATATGCTCGACAAGATGCACGCGATCGAGCATGCGGCGGACAAGAAGCACCATGAGCTTGAGGACGCTCTGCTCACGGCCTTTATCACCCCGCTTGAGCGCGAGGACCTGGACCTGATGAGCTGCTCGCTCGACACCGTGCTCGACCGCATCGAAGGCGTCGTGCAGCGCGTCTACTTCACCAACATCCAGAGCATCCACCCCGATGCCATCGTCATCGCCCACAAGGTAACCGATGCCTGCCGCGCCATGAAGGACCTGATGGTCGAGCTGCCCAACTACCGCAAGTCCAAGACCCTGCGCGAACTCGTCATCCAGATCAACACGATCGAGTCCGAGGCCGACGAGCTCTACATCAACGCTATGCGCAACCTGCATGTCAACGGCAAGGATCCACTCGAGGTCATCGCCTGGCGTGACGTGTACGCATTCCTGGAGTACTGCGCCGACTGCTGTGAAAATGTAGCTGATGTCGTGGATTCGATTGTCATGAAGAACAGTTAATTGGGGGTACGTGTCCCGGCGGTCGCGGGCCCGACCACTAATAACCTTTTTCACTCCGGCTGCAAGCAGAGTCGTTCAAAAGGGTATTAGTGGTCGGGCCCGCTCCCTTACGTACCACCATTGGAAACTTTGGCTGATACTTTGAAAGCGATGGGGCTTTTGTTGGCAGGGCCTTGGGGCCCGATTGGAAACTTTGGGACCGCCTTAAACGTTTGGCTGAATGTTGCTTTGGGTACCCTTTTGCTTAGTTTTGGGTTGTTTTATTAGCTTTGGAGGCTCGTATGGGGTATTTGGATTTGGCTCGGACTCGGTATTCTTGTCGTTCTTTTGAGGATCGGCCTGTTGAGCAGTCGGTGGTGGATGCCATTGTTGAGGCGGGGCGCATTGCTCCTTCTGCTTGTAATAATCATCCAACCCGTGTGATGGTGCTTGATACTCCGGAGTTGTTGGAAAAGGCTGCTGCTTGTCAGCCGCGCTTTGCTCGTGATGGGTCTATCTTTGGGGCTCCGCTTATCTTTCTTATTTGCAGCGTTACCGACGATGCTTGGGTGCGCCCGTATGACCAGATGAACTCCAGTGCCATTGACACCTCGATCGTCTGCGATCAGATGATGATGGAGGCCGAGGAGCAGGGCCTGGGTACGTGCTGGGTGTGCCATTTTAAGCCCGAGGTGGCCTGTGAGCAGTTCTGCCTGCCCGAGGGCATCTATCCCTATCACATGCTCGTCTGCGGCTATCCTGCCGACCATATCGCCGACCCCGAGCAGCGCGAGGCCCGCACCATTCCCCTCCCCGACTTCCTCCTCAAGTAGATTTTTGGGACAGGCCTTAAAATCCACCTTTGACCACGCGCCCTTCGCCGAGTCCCTGTCTCTTATACACATCTCCGAGCCACGAGACATGCGCAGATCTCG
>CABSYS010000153.1:0-4478 GCA_902482045.1 uncultured Collinsella sp. | reverse complement strand
CTACCGCTTACCGCATATAGCGACCGTTTGCGGAATAAGTAACCCTCCTTAATAAATCGTATGGAATCCTAGATAAGCACGGAGTTTTCCAGGGAGACGCTGTCCTTTGTTGTGTGCAAGGGGCGGCGTCTCTTTGGCGCTTGGACGCTGTTGTGCAACAGTGCGGCGGCGCGTGCCATGTATTGAAAAGCCAATGTTGAGATGGGTCGTGATAATAATGGGCAAGTACGTAATCGTGGTTGAGTCTGGTTCGGATGTGACGCCAAAGCTCTGCGAGCACTACGGCATCGTGCGCGTGCCCATGCATGTCACGATTGGTGACGAGACCGTCGAGGACGGTTCGATCGATCCGCTCGAGATTTACTCGCGCTGCAACGAGTTTGGCGTAATGCCCAAGACCAGCGGCTGCACGCCTGCGGATTTTGCTCACGTGTACGATCGTATCCATGCCGAGCAGCCCGATGCGACCATTCTACATCTTGCGTACTCCGAGGCCACGACCTGCTCGCATCAATCATCGAAGATCGCCGCCAAGGGTCGCGACTACGTCTACTCCATGGACACGCGCTTTGTTTCGGTAGGCCAGTCGCTCGTTGTCGTCGAGACCGCCAAATACATCGAGGCTCACCCCGATGCCACCGTCGACGAGATCTTTGCATTTACGAATTCCGTCATGGACCGCGTGCTGCTGGGCTTTGTTCCTACCGATCTTGCCTTTCTTAAGGCGGGCGGTCGCTTGTCCAACGTCGCATTCCTTGGCGCCCATCTGCTCAAGATTAAGCCCTGCATTGAGGTGACGGGCGGCAAGTTCGTGGCGACCAAGAAGTTCCGCGGCTCTATGCTCAAGTGCGCCCGCGCCTTTATTGACCACATGGTTGCGAAGGGCGAGATTGACTACTCGCACATTGGCCTGGCGTATTCGGTGGGCCTTTCCCAGGAGCTGCGCGATGACATGGAGGTCTATGCGCATGATCTGGGCTTTAAGGACGTTACCTGGACTCAGGTCGGCGGCGTCATCTCGAGCCATTGCGGCCCGACCGCCTTCGGTGCGGTGCTCACGCTTAAGGCGTAAAGGCCGCAGGCGAGCGTTCTTCAGCCTGACATCTCGACGTAGCCCCCAGCCATGGTGATGGGGGATAGATTAAAACGTGCCGTTCTAGTCCGAGACGTTTAAACGCAAACGCATGGGCTAGAATGACTCTGGCATTTTAATTGGTTGCATCCAAGGAGAGGCAAGGTAGCGCGAATGGCAGAAATGACGCTTGAGGGTGTGGACGCTCGTCCCGAGGACTCTGCGTTTGCCCTTGGCCGCGTGCATTCGATCGAGACGATGGGAACGGTCGACGGACCCGGCATCCGCTTTGTGGTGTTTGTTCAGGGCTGTCCCATGCGCTGCGCGTATTGCCACAATCCCGATACCTGGTCGGTCAACGGCGGCACCATGGTGACCGTCGAACACCTGATGGATGAGTTCCAGAGTAACCACGAGTTCTATCGCAGCGGTGGCATTACGGTGTCCGGCGGCGAGCCGCTCCTGCAGCCCGAGTTTTTGGCCGATCTGTTTCGTGCTATGCATAACAACCCCGATGGCCGTGTACATACCTGCCTAGATAGCTGTGGCTATGCATTTGACCCCAACCACCCCGAGAAGTTCGATGCCGTGCTCAACGAGACCGACATGGTACTGCTCGACATTAAGCATGCCGACCCGGTCGAGCATAAAAAGCTGACCGGTTGCGATCTCGCACGCATCTTGGCGTTCGGCGATGAACTTGCACGTCGCAAGATCAAGGTCGTTATCCGCCACGTGGTGGTGCCGGGCATTACCGACACGGTGGAGGAGTGCGAGAAGCTCGGTCGCCTCATCGCTCCGTGGCATAATGTGGTGGGTTTGGAGATGCTGCCGTATCACACGATGGGCGTCGTCAAGTATGAGCAGCTGGGGATTCCCTATAAGCTCGAGGGCGTTCCACAGATGGATACCGCGCGCATGCCCGAGCTGCGCAACGCCGTTATGACGGGCATGAAAAAGCGCCGCGCGGAACTCAAAAACGCCATCGGCTAGCGAGCCATTTTCGCTCCCTAAGGCACTCATTGGGGACAGACTTAAATGAGTGCCCCTGGGCACCAAGTTGATTGCCAAAGAGCCCCGTCAAGTTGCGGTGGAATAGTTCTTGTTTTTCGGCTTATGCCGCCCAAATAGGAACTATTCCACCGCAACTGCGTTTTGGGCGGAGATGCGCAACAGAATCGTGCCATTTGGATAAATACGCTTGTGGTTTCTTTAAAGACGCCTTAAACGCCGCTGAATATCTTTGGAAAGAAATGCCTGCTCGGTATTATGCTGCTCGTATATAAACGGTAGCAGTCAGGAGACCACGTGCGAAACAACGCATCGCGGGACGAGTATGTGCCGCAGCATAGCAGCAGATATGAGACGAAGGGCACGTCTTCGCGTGGCCTTGTTGACGCTCGCATTCGCGTGACGAAGATTGCCGCCATTGGGATGCTAACGTTGGCGGTTATTATCCTCGGAATTACCGCCAAAACCTACGCGTCGGAGCGAATGGCACACTCAGATGCGTCAACGGTACAGATGCAAAACAAAAAGGTCTCTGAATCTAAAGCCACCGCAAGCCAAACCCTGTCGACAGCGAGCCTCAAGACGAGGCTTTCGAAGGCGGACTTTAACGATATTCCCTCAGGCGATACCGTGCAGACCTTCTCACTGGTTGATGACCAGATCCCCGCCCTGGAGGATGAGAGCCTCGCCGCGCTCCAAGATGCCCTGAGTCAGGCGCAGGAGCTGGGCGATGTGGGCGTGGTGTTTTACGATCTGACGAGCGGCAAGGGCGTGACGTATGACGCGGACGCCGAGGTGTACGGTGCGAGCAGTTATAAGGCACTCTATGCGTTGTACATCTGCGAATCCCTGGTCGAGACGGGCCAGGTCTCACTCGATGACTCCCTTGGCACCTATGGTGGCTACAACATGGGCTGGCAGACGGTGCGCGACCTGATCGAGGCCGCGGTCGTTAATTCGGACAACGATTCGTTTATTGCGTTACGCGCGGCGTTTGACCGTGTCGGTTACGAGGATTGGATTGTCAGTCTTGGCGTCGATTACGATACCGCACTCGATCCGATGAGTGATTTTCCCACCTATTGCCCGCGAACCTCGGCCAAGTTGTGGCGCGAGATGAGCGAGTATCTGAGCTGTGGCAGTGAGACCTCCCAGTGGTTATCTGAACTGCTGTCATCAACATCGCGCTCATTTATCCGTGATGGCATTGCGGACGACCAAGCCTTGGTGCGCAACAAGGCAGGCTGGATTAGCGAGGATGGTTGCTATTCGACATGCGATGCGGGCCTTATCGACATCGATGGCCGTACCTATGTCATGAGCATCATGACATCGATGCCGTGGAGCGACCACTCGAGCGAGGTTACGGCAGCGATTGCAAAGGCTCTGTTTGATACGCGAGCCGCACTGGCCTAGCGTGTTCGTTTGACGAGGTCAAACAAAATGCTGGTACCATACCGTGGTTGAGAATTTCGTATAGGTTTGGGGAATGGCATGGCTACCATCGCGATTATCGGTGCGCTCGAAAAAGAGATCATGCAGATTAAGGAAGAGTTGAGTAACGTTTGCATGGTACAGGAGGCGGGCTTGAACGTTGTGACCGGCGGGCTCGACGGCCTGACAGTTGTTGCCACAACGGCGGGTATGGGCACGGTGAATGCCGCCGCCGCAACACAGCATCTCATTAGTAAATATGCCCCGCAGGCCGTTGTGCTCTCGGGTATCGCGGGCGGTTTGAACCCTAAGCTCCATATCGACGACGTGGTTATCGGCAAATGCCTACGCTATCTGGATACCGATACCGCGCTTATCGCCGAGTCTGCACCGGGGCTCGAGGAGTTTGGCTCGACGCCTGCGCTGGTCGATATTGCTGCCGATGTGCTTGCTGAGCGTGGCTTTGTCAACGCTTCGACAAATGCAGCCGCCTCGAACGAGGGCACAAAGCAGTTCCTGGTCGGCACGATTGCCACGGGTAACCGCTTTGTGACGGGCGCCGCTATGCGCAACGACGCTATCGAGGCGACGCATGCCGATTGCGTCGGCATGGAGGGCGCGGCAATTGCCCATATCGCAACCAAAAATGGTGTCGATTGCCTGGTGCTGCGCGCTATCAGCGATAATTGTGACGAGGCGTACGATGCGATTTGCGACCGCGAGTTCGACCTGTTCGAGTATGCCCGTACCGCGAGTGGCATTACGCTCGATATTGTTCGCCGTATCGCTGCTATCTATTAGCGCGCTCTTTTGTAAGAACCTACGACCAAGGAGTGTCCATGGCCGATTCCATTAACTACCAGCTTGCCAAGTTCGTCGCCAGCTATGGCAAGGTTTCGCAGATTCCCGAGTCCACCTGCCCCGAGGTGAGCTTCGTCGGCCGCTCCAACGTGGGCAAGTC
>CABSYS010000152.1:0-4486 GCA_902482045.1 uncultured Collinsella sp. | reverse complement strand
GTAGTGCTCCACCATGCTCGCAAACGCGCAACCGGCCATGGTGCCCGAGCCCGTCCAACCGGCAATGTCGCGACGCGTGAGCACCACGCGATGCGTCACATCCAGACCCACCATAGTGAGCTTGCGGCCCGAACGCAGCACGGCATCGGCCGCCTCGGGATCACTTGCCATGTTGGCCTCGGCACCCGCGCTCACGTTTCCGGGCACGGTAAGGGCGCCGCCCATCACCACGACGCGACCGATAGACATCATCGCCGCCGCATCGCGCTCCAAGGCAAGTGCCAGGTTGGAGAGCGGACCGGTCGCCACGTAGATCAGATCGGGGCCATAGGTGCGCGCGGCATCGATCAGATAATCGACCGCCGCGTTACCGTCGGCCGACGTCGCCCCCACCGGCTCGTACGGCGACGCGGGCACGCTCGCCCCGCCAATGCCGTTCTTGCCGTGGATGAGCGTGGTAGACGCCGGCGGTGTATAGGGCTCAGTCGCCTTAATGGGACGATCGGCGCCCAGGTACACCGGCACCTCGGGGCGACCCAGCAGATCGAGCACTGCCAGGCAGTTGTGCGCCGATTGCTCGACGCGCACGTTGCCAAAGCACGTGGTGATGCCCACAAGCTCCACCTCGGGGCTCGCGATGGCATAGGCCAGCGCCATCGCATCGTCCACACCCATATCCAGATCAAGGATCAGCTTCTTGATTGCCATTGTTCTACTCCGCTTCTCCGTCTTGTACTAAATCGTCTAAATCAAACACGCGCTCAACTTCGGCACGCGTGGGAATCGACTGCTGAGCGCCCAGACGCGACACCGTCACTGCCGAGGCGCGAGCACCCGCGGCCATGCACTCAAAGAGCGGCAAGCCCTCTAGACGAGCCGCCGCCAACGCGCCGATAAACGTATCGCCGGCGGCCGTGGTATCGACTACCGTGCTCGAAAGCGCCGGCATGCGCAGCAGCTCACCGCCATCACCGAGCGTAACCGAGCCGGCGCCGCCCAGCGTGATGGCCGCGGCGCCGGTACCCTTGGCGAGCAAGGCATTGAGCGCCGCGACGCAGCTCGCATCATCCGCGGGCAAGATGCCCGTCAGTACCTGGCATTCAGTCTCGTTGGGACAGACCAGGTCGACCGCAGGCCAGACCTCCGCAGGCAACTCACAGGCAGGAGCTGGATTAAAGACCGTATAGAACCCCAGCTCGTGAGCGCAAACAAGTGCCTCGGCCGTCGCTGCAAGGTCACATTCGCCCTGGGCGATAAAGACGCTTCCGGCAGCCGGGGCAATATCGCTGGCGTCTCCGTCGAGCCCATCGGCCACCAGACGCCCCAGCGCGCAGGCAACGTCCTCGCCCGCGAGTGCATGGTTGGCGCCCGGCGACAGCACGATGCGGCTGTCACCCTCGCAGCGAATGATAGTCGCGGTACCGGTCTCCACGTCATCGCGACGCGCCACAAACTCAACGCCCACGCCGGCATCCTGAAGCCCCGCCACGAGCGCATCGCCAAACGCATCGCGCCCGACCGCGCCAATCATGCACGTGCGCGCACCCATGCGCGCGGCGGCGACGGCCTGGTTAGCGCCTTTGCCGCCGGCATTGGTGATAAACCCACTGCCGCCGACGGTCTCGCCCGCGCGCGGCATGCGCTCGCACGCCACCGAAAGGTCCATGTTCATGCTGCCGAACACCGCAACGATGCCGCGATCTGCCATGGAAACCTCCTCATCTGCGGGCCTTATGCCCACCGTCGGCCGTCGATCGTGCGCTCTCGCACCTCTATAACTTTAGTTCACTTTGATGTGAACGCGCCCTTGAGGTTGCGCCAGCAGCAAGCATTCACAGGAGCAGGCAGCTACAATGAATATGTGCTGATTATTCTCGTCATTGGATGATGTTTTATGGAACAATTCCCACAATCGAGCCCACGCGGCCCGCGCCGCGCGCCCGATAACCAGGCGCCGCACGAACGCCCACGCGCCGACCGCCGCGCCGGCGGGTCGCGACACGGCCCAAGCCCGCATCGAACGCCCACCAACAAGGGCGCCCGCACCAACAGCGCCGCAAAAGAACAGGCGCCCGCTCGTCCCAAGTCCCGCTACATTCCTGCGCTCGACGGTCTGCGTACGCTCGCCGTCGTTGCGGTGGTGCTCTATCACCTCAACCTCACGTGGGCTCAGGGCGGCCTGCTCGGCGTCACGATCTTCTTTGTGCTTTCGGGCTATCTGATCACGCGCTTGCTACTCAACGAAGTCGCCAAGACCGGCCGCATCGACCTTAAGAGCTTCTGGATTCGCCGCATCCGTCGCCTAGTCCCCGCCGTGGTAACGGTAGTGTTCGTGACCTGCGCGCTGTGCACCATCTTTAACCACGTGATGCTCACCAAGATGCGCCCCGACATCCTGCCGTCGCTGCTGTTCTTCAACAACTGGTGGCAGATTGCCCAAAACGTCTCGTACTTCAATGCTCTGGGCGACCCCTCGCCGCTCACGCACTTTTGGTCGCTTGCCATCGAGGAACAGTTCTACCTGATTTGGCCGCCACTGCTGTTTGCCATGGTATCCATGCATGTGAGCAAGCCCAACACGCGCCGCGTGGTTCTGGGCCTTGCCGCGGTATCTGCCCTCGCCATGATGGTGCTTTACAACCCTGCCGCCGACCCCAGCCGCGTGTACTACGGCACCGACACCCGCGTGTTCTCGCTGCTGCTGGGTGCCTGGATGGCCTTTATCCCCGATCGCGACCTGGCGCCGGTGCGTCTCGCACATCGTTTGGGGCTCAATCGCCTGGCTGGCGCCGCCAAGCGCGGCAAGAGCGCCGAAGGCAAGCCTGGCGAGAAGGCCGACGAATCAGCCGAGGCCGCCCCGGCACAGCCGAGCGCCCTCGTGCGCTTTTGGTCCTCGCCCGCATCCATCGATGTGTTGGGCGTCGTGGGTCTGGTTGGCCTTGCCGCCATGGTCGCGCTCACCAACGGCTACACCGCGTTCCAGTATCGCGGCGGCACGCTGTTATGCTCCATCCTCACGCTCATGGTCATCGCGGCCTGCGTGCAGCCCCAGGGAATGGTTGCCCGCGCGCTGTCCGCCGAGCCGCTCGTGTGGGTTGGCATGCGCTCGTACAGCATCTACCTGTGGCACTATCCGCTGCTGCTGCTCATGAACCCGGTCGCCAACATCAACGATACGCCCTGGTGGCAGTACATCTTGCAGGTACTTGTGGTGGTCGCCGTAGCCGAGTGTTCCTATCGCTTTATCGAAACGCCGTTTAGGAAGGGTGCCTTCGGCCGCACCGTCACCGAATTCCGCGATGGCACCACCACGCCCGCCAACTGGGTGCGCGCGCACGTCCCTGTCTGTGCAGCCTGCGCTGTCGTGTTGGTCGTTGCACTGGGCGGCCTGATCTTTGTGCCCGAGACGTCTGCGCTGAGCGGCGAGGGCGCCGAAGTTCTGAACAAGGAAGCCAAGAACGCCGCACCCACCGACCAGCAGGCGGCCGACGACACCGACAAGGACAACGACGGCTTCCCCGACGGCTCCTACGACCTGTTGATGATCGGTGACTCCGTGTCGCTGCGCGCCGTTGATTCCTTTGACGGCGTGTTCCCGCACAGCCATATCGATGCCGAAAAGGGCCGCCAGTTTGATGCGGGCCGCGCGACATTTGAGGGCTATATCCAGCAGAACCTTGCCGGCAAGATCGTGGTCTTTGCCCTGGGCACCAATGGTTTGGTAACTGATGACCAGATCGATGCCATCATGGCCGATGCCGGCGACAAGCGTATCGTCGCGTTTGTGAACACACGCAGTCCGCAGCCGTGGGTGGATTCCACCAACCAGGCTATCGCAAATGCCGCCACGCGCTACAAGAACGTGCGCATTATCGACTGGTACGGATACAGTGCCAATCGTAACGACCTGTTCGACGGCGACGGCACGCACCTGTCGACTACCGGCGTGACCGAGTACCTCAACCTGATCCACGATGCAGTCAAGAAAGACCTGCCCGTGCACCCCGAGGACCACGTCAACGATCCGCAACCGGCAGCCGTCAAGTCCGCCGGCGACGCACTCGTCAATGCCCTTGCCTATAAGCCGCACAAGCTGGACACCGACAAGTAACGCGCAGCCAAATATGCGTACACCCGCAGGGGGCGTCGGCCACGGTCGACGCCCCCTGCGGCAGTTAGGGACACTCCTTTTGCACCGGCACCCGGAAGCACTCCTGGCGCAGCCAATGAAGACCTCTACGGATGAATTCCAAGCCGCTCCGCCCCTCCAGACATCGTTTCCGTGCCTCGCGCCTGCCCCAAACAATCAAAACAAGCCCTTTTCGCCGCGACCTCAAAGGTCTGTGGGCAAAAAAGGGCAAATATGAGTACTGTTACCATTTTAGTAGCAGGCAAAACCACCCAAAATGACGTCCGAGCGACCCCTACAACGGTAGCGCACAGAGATGTGGTGTAAGAGGCGGGGCATGCCCCGCCTCCGCCCTTT
>CABSYS010000151.1:0-4549 GCA_902482045.1 uncultured Collinsella sp. | reverse complement strand
CAGGGTGCTATAGTATTAGAGTTTTGTCTATCTTAGGGGTATTATCCCCTTTTTGAATTGCACCTTCTGGAGGCCCTGTTCATGGAAGAGATGGAAGTCAATCACGTCGACGACATCCACGAGAAGCTGACCGATATGGTGGGCGATCGCGTTAAGGTGAAGGCCAACATGGGCCGCACCCGCGTCGTCGAGCGCATGGGCACCATCAAGAGCGTCCATCCGGCAGTCTTTATCGTCGAGGTCGACGAGCGCCGTGGCCGCAAGTCGCGTCAGTCCTACCAGTATATTGATGTTCTCACCGGCCAGGTCGAGCTGTTCGACCCCGAGAGCGGCGAGCACATTTTTACCCCGCTCGGCAATCAGCTCGAGGAGCACTAGCGGTGACCGATTGGTCCCTGATCCTTTCCGCGCCGGCAAAGATCAACCTCTATCTGGGGGTTCATACCGAGCGTGACGACCGCGGCTACCATAAGGTCGATTCCCTGATGGCGGCCGTCGGTCTTGTCGATACCGTGACGGTTACGCCGGCACAGGCGCTGACCGTCCAGACGATTCCGGCATCCGACTTTCCCATGCAAAAGAATACGGCGTATCGTGCGGCCGCTGCTATGGCCGAGCATTACGGTCGCGAAGCCAATGTCTGCATCACGATTAAGAAGCGCATCCCGCTGTGTGCCGGCCTGGGCGGTCCTTCGACGGATGCCGCGGCGGTCATTGTCGCCTTGGCAGAGAGTTGGGGTATCGACCGTGCCGACCCCGCGCTGGACAACATTGCGCGCGGCATTGGCGCCGACGTTCCCTTCTTTTTGCATGCCAGCCCTGCATTTTACGTGGGTGGGGGAGACGTGCTGGCAACCGAGTACCCCGCACTACCCGCGACACCCGTCGTGCTGGTCAAGCCGCGCGAGGCAAGCGTTTCAACAATTGAAGCCTATCGACGTTTTGACGAGACCCCAGTGCCTGCGGACAAGCCCGGAGCGATCGCATCTGCCCTTCGCTCGGGAGACGCAGAGGCGGCCTACGCGCTCGTCCACAACAACCTGGGTGTCATTTCCGCGCAGATGGAGCCGCGGATTCAAACGGTGCTCGACTGGCTTCGTTCACAGGACGGTACCATTACCGCAAACGTGTGCGGTTCGGGTGCCTGCTCGTTTGCTCTCTGCGATACTGCCGCCACGGCAGTCAATCTTGCGGCAGCCGCTCAACAAAACGGCTGGTGGGCTTATGCAACGGAGCTCGTTTCCGACACGGTTCGCATTGAAGCGCCAAAGAAGTAAAAATTTCTCTGGCACACGACGGAAATCTTTGTTACTATAGTCGAGCTAACGGGTTGTGGCTCAGTTTGGTAGAGCACTGCGTTCGGGACGCAGGGGTCGCTGGTTCAAATCCAGTCAACCCGACCAGAGCATGAGGAGGGACCGCTTCTTGCGGTCCCTTTTTTTAGCTAGTGTTGTGATACCGCGATACCCGCGGTATACTCATTCGAGCTTGTCTCGCTGTATTGTGGAGGTCTACATGTTTGGACTGAGGGCTCCTGAGCTCATCATTATTCTCGTCGTTGTCCTGATTATCTTTGGGCCCAAGAACCTGCCGAAGCTCGGTAAGTCTCTCGGCTCTACCGTCAAGAATATCCGCGAGGGTATGGAGGGCGACGATAAGGGCGAAACCAAGCAGGCCGAGGACGTTGTGGTCGAGGAGTCCAAGGAGGACAAGGAGATCGCAGAGCTCGAGGCCAAGCTCGCTGCTGCCAAGCAAAAGAAGGCAGAGGACAGCGACGCGGACGCAGAGTAGTCCCATCCCTTTGGGGTGAGCACCTGACCGGCTTGCCCGCAGGCTAGCCGGTCTTTTTCGTTTTTGTTGACAGTTGATCGTTACATCATAGTTGGGGAGATATCCGTATGGACGCAAGCCAGATCGTACTGACCGCTGAGGGCCGCCAGAAGCTCGTCGAGGAGCTCGCTTGGCGTGAGGGCGATTACGCCAAGGAGATCGTCGAGGACATCAAGGAAGCCCGCGCGTTCGGCGACCTTTCGGAGAACTCCGAGTACGATGCCGCCAAGGACAAGCAGGCCCAGAATGCTGCTCGCATCGCCGAGATTCAGGCTATTCTCGCCAACGCCCAGGTTGCTGCCACCACGGGTGATCTGACCGTCTCCATCGGTTCCACCGTTTCGTTGATTGATCCCAACGGTGAGGTCATGGAGGTCACGCTTGTCGGTACCACCGAGACCAACTCGCTCGAGCACAAGATCTCCAACGAGTCTCCGGTCGGCCACGCCATCATTGGTCATGGCGAGGGCGACTCCGTCGAGGTCGTTACGCCTTCCGGCAAGACCCGCATCTACACCATCGCCAAGATCGCACGCTAGACCACGGTCCCGCGTAAAGGTATGTTTTCGCTCCCTGGGACCGAATCCTGGGGAGCGTTTTAGTTTGAGGAGCTAACTTATGGCAGAGAACCAGAACGCCGCCGATCAGGCATCGACGCTCAACGACGAGCGCGCCACCCGCCTGGCCAAGCGCGCCGCCCTGTTCGAGGCGGGCCAGAACCCCTATCCCGAGCACTCTGAGCTTGAGGACTACGTCGCAGATATCGAGGCTAAGTACGCCGAGCTTGCCGATGGCGAGGACACCGAGGACGTCGTGAAGATCGCCGGCCGTGTGGTTGCCAAGCGCGGTCAGGGCAAGATTATGTTCATCGTCGTGCGCGACGCGACCGGCGAGATCCAACTGTTCTGCCGCATCAACGATATGGACGAGGCCGCCTGGAACACGCTCAAGGCGCTTGACCTGGGCGATATCCTGGGCGTGGCCGGCGTAGTCGTGCGCACCAAGCGTGGCCAGCTTTCCGTTGCCCCCAAGAGCGCGACGCTGCTGTCCAAGGCCGTTCGCCCGCTGCCCGAGAAGTTCCACGGTCTCTCCGACAAGGAGACCCGCTATCGTCAGCGCTATGTCGACCTGATCGCCAACGACGACGTTCGCGAGACCTTCCGCAAGCGCTCGCAGATCCTCTCCACGTTCCGCCGCTTTATGGAGTCCGATGGCTACATGGAGGTTGAGACTCCTATCCTGCAGACCATCCAGGGCGGAGCTACTGCCAAGCCGTTCATCACGCACTTCAACGCGCTCGATCAGGAGTGCTACCTGCGTATTGCCACCGAGCTGCACCTCAAGCGCTGCATTGTCGGTGGTTTTGAGCGCGTGTTCGAGATCGGCCGCATCTTCCGTAACGAGGGCATGGACCTTACCCACAACCCCGAGTTCACCACGATGGAGGCCTACCGTGCCTTCTCCGACCTCGAGGGCATGAAGGCACTCGCCCAGGGTGTCATCAAGGCTGCCAACAAGGCTATCGGCAACCCCGAGGTTATTGAGTACCAGGGTCAGACCATCGATCTGTCCGGTGAGTGGGCAAGCCGTCCCATGACCGACATTGTCTCCGACGTGCTCGGCAAGCCGGTCACCATCGACACGCCGGTCGAGGAGCTTGCTGCCGCCGCACGCGAGAAGGGCCTGGAGATCAAGCCCGAGTGGACCGCCGGCAAGATCATCGCCGAGATCTATGACGAGCTGGGCGAGGACACCATCGTCAACCCCACCTTCGTGTGCGATTACCCCATCGAGGTTAGCCCGCTTGCCAAGCGCTTTGAGGATGACCCACGCCTGACCCATCGCTTTGAGCTGGTCATCGCCGGCCACGAGTACGCGAACGCGTTCTCCGAGCTCAACGACCCGGTCGATCAGGCCGAGCGCTTCGCTGCCCAGATGGCCGAGAAGGCCGGCGGCGACGACGAGGCCATGGAGTACGACGAGGATTACGTGCGCGCCCTCGAGTACGGTATGCCTCCCGCGGGCGGCATTGGCATCGGTATCGACCGCGTGGTCATGCTGCTCACCAACCAGGCTTCCATCCGCGACGTGCTGCTGTTCCCGCACATGAAGCCCGAGAAGGGTTTCCAGTCCGGTGCTGCCGCCGCCAAAGCTGCCGAGGCCGGCAACACCGCGAGCCCCTTCGTCAAGCCGCTCAAGCCCACGCTCGATTACTCCAAGATTGCCGTCGAGCCGCTGTTTGAGGAGTTCGTCGACTTCGATACCTTCTCTAAGAGCGATTTCCGCGCCGTGAAGGTCAAGGCATGCGAGGCCGTCAAGAAGTCCAAGAAGCTGCTGAACTTTACGCTCGATGACGGTACCGGCACTGACCGTACCATTCTCTCCGGCATCCATGAATACTATGAGCCCGAGGACCTGGTCGGCAAGACCCTGCTCGCCATCACCAACCTGCCTCCGCGCAAGATGATGGGTATCCCCAGCTGCGGCATGCTCATCAGCGCCATCCACGAGGAGGAGGGCGAGGAGCGCCTCAACCTGATCCAGCTCGACGCTTCCATCCCCGCCGGCGCAAAGATGTACTAACTAGTTACGCGGTTCTACGAACCGCGCAACGGCTCGACGCTGCGCCCTCAGGTTCCGCCGTTCTACCGAACGGCGGACCGGTCGACGCTGCGCGCCGCCCAGAGCGACAATTTGTCATTCAAAAGGCAAGGCATGA
>CABSYS010000150.1:0-4606 GCA_902482045.1 uncultured Collinsella sp. | reverse complement strand
CACGGCTTCTGCACCGATCCTGCCGCCGAGCAGCTCGGCGGCAGGATCGGTGCAGAAGCCGTGCGTGCCCAACGAGCCGTCATCGGTGCACACGTTGACCGTGGCTCCCAGCGCGCGAAACTCATCGACGCCCACGGCCTTGGAAGCGGTGCCAAAGCCCAGGCACACATCCACGTCAACGCCCTGCTCGGCAAGCATGCCGGCGAGGCACAGCGCGGGCGGAACACCGATGCCGCCAGCAACGAGCAGCGCCTTCCTGGTACCCTCGGGCACAAGCCAGCCGCGGCCGCCAGGGCCCAGCAGGTTGGAGGTGGAGCCAGGGGCCATCTGCGACAGACGACGGGTATCATCGCCCACGACGGCGTACCACAGCTCGACGGTGCCGGCCTCGGCGTCGGCACGATAGAAGCTCAGGGGCACGCGAAGCAGCGAGGACGCATCGCCGGGCACGGCAATGTTCACAAACTGACCGGGCTTGAGCGCACTTGCAAGCTTGGGGGCCGAGATAACGAGCGAGAAGATGCCGTCGGCGATCTCCTGGTTCAAGACGACCTCGAAGTCGTGCATGCGTGCAGTGGAAGGTGTGGGCATAGACGCTCCAATCCCCCATGCGGTTGCATGGTTCAGGCGAACAGAAAGCGCGGCACCGCAAGGGCACCGCGCACAAAAGCGATAAGGCTATGCTAGCAGATGCAGCCGTCGGCAAGCGTCTGCTTACCGCCGACAAACACATCGGTGGCACGACCGGTGAGCGTGCGGCCGGCAAAACCGGAGTTCTCGGCGCGCGACTCGTAGCCACCCTCGCCGACCGTCCAGGTGGCGGTGGGATCGAACACGGTCAGGTCGGCAACGGAGCCTGCCCTGACCTGAACCTGGTCGAGGCCCAAGATCTCACGCGGCTTGATGGCCATAAGCTCGACCATGCGTCCCATGCCCATCTTGCCGGTGTTGACCAGCTCGGTAAGCACGAGCGCCAGCGAGGTCTCGAGGCCGATCATGCCGAAGGGCGCAAGCTCGAACTCACGGGCCTTCTCCCACGGGGTGTGGGGAGCGTGGTCGGTGACGATGACGTCTACGGTGCCGTCGATGACGCCCTGACGGATAGCCTCGGCGTCTTCATCGGTACGCAGCGGCGGGTTGACCTTGAGCGAGGTGTTGTAGGTCTCGTCCAGGTCGTTCTCGGTCAGGAACATGTGGTGCGGGGTGGCCTCGCAAGTGACCTGCACGCCAGCTGCCTTACCGGCACGCACGAGCTCCAGGCCATGGGCGGTGGAGATGTGCTGGATGTGCAGCTTGGCACCGGTCAGCTTGGCGATCTCGATATCGCGAGCGATCTGCAGCTCCTCGCCAGCCGCCGGCCAGCCCTCGAGGGCCAGACGGGTAGAGACCTTGCCCTCGTTGACCTGGCCGTGACCGACCAGGTCCTCGTCCTGGCAATGGCTCATAAAGACCTTGCCGAACATCTTGCCGTAGTCCATGCAGCGACGGAGCATGCCTGCCCCCTGCACGCCGCGACCGTCGTCGGTGAAGGCGACGGCGCCGTGGGCGACCATATCGCCCATCTCGGACATGGCCTCGCCCTTAAGACCGCGGGTCATGGCGCCCGAAGGATAGACGCGGCAGTGGCCGACCTCGGCAGCGCGGGACTTGACGAACTCAACGACGGTACCGTTATCGGTAACGGGGTCGGTGTTGGGCATGGCGCACACGCCGGTGAAGCCGCCCTTGGCAGCTGCGCGGGTGCCGCTCTCGATGTCCTCTTTGACCTCGTAGCCGGGCTCGCGCAGGTGGACGTGCATGTCCACCAGGCCAGGGACGAGGTACTTACCGGAAAGGTCGCGGACCTCGGCTCCCTCGGCGGCGAGGTTCTCGCCGACCTCGGCGATCTTGTCGCCGTCAATCAGGACGTCAACGACACCGTCAAGCTCGACAGACGGGTCGACGACGTGGGCATTCTTAAGAAGCAAGGCCATTATCGGCACCTCCAAGCAGCAGATACAGGATAGCCATACGCACGCAGATACCGGCGTAGACCTGCTCCAGGATGACGGAGCGTTGCGGGTGGTCGGCCATATAGGAGTCGAACTCGACACCGCGGTTGATGGGGCCCGGGTGGCAGATGATCGCGTCGGGCTTCATGAGCTTCTCGCGGTCCTTGGTCAGACCGAAGAGCTTGTGGTACTCGCGAATCGTGGGGAACGGGGCACCCTCGAGGCGCTCCTGCTGCACGCGCAGCATGTAGACGACGTCCAGCTCGGGCAGAACGGAATCGAGGTCGCTCGTCACGTGGTCGCAGCCCAGAACCTCGGGCGCCGGCGGCAGCAGCGTGCCGGGGGCGACAGCGTAGGTCTCGCAGCCCATGATCTTCAACGCGGGGATCAGCGAGCCACAAACGCGGGAGTGGGAGATGTCGCCGACGACGGCGACCTTCAGACCGTGGAAGTCACCCTTGTGTTCCCAGATGGTGTACAGGTCGAGCAGAGCCTGCGTGGGGTGGTTGTGCTTGCCGTCACCGGCGCAGATAACACTCGCGGGCGAATTCTGCGTGACGATGTAGGGAGCACCAGCATGCTTGTCGCGCACGACAATGCAGTCAATCTTGTAGGCGTTGAGGGTCTCGACGGTATCGACGAGGCTCTCGCCCTTGACCGTGGAGGTCGAGGAGCCGCCGAAATTGAGGCTGTCGGCCGAAAGACGCTTCTCGGCGAGCTCGAAGGAGCTGCGGGTACGCGTCGAGGGCTCGTTGAACATGTTGACGATGGTCTTGCCCTTGAGCGTGGGGACCTTCTTGATGGCACGCTCATTGACCTCAGAGAACGCCTTGGCGGTCTCGAGGATGAGCTTGATGTCCTCTTCGGAGTACTCGGTAATGTCGATCAGGTGCTTATGATTGAACGCCACGGTACTACTCACCTCCCAGCGGCGCGGAGCCCACGTGGGAACCCGGCGCGACGTCGTTGATCTCGACAGCAGTACGGCCGTCGACTTCCTTCATATATAGGTGCACGTTCTCCTCGTGCGACGAGGGAACGTTCTTGCCGACAAAGTCCGGCGAGATGGGGAGCTCGCGGTGGCCGCGGTCAACGAGGACTGCCAACTCAATGCGGCTCGGACGGCCCAGGTCCATAACGGCGTCCAGAGCGGCGCGGATGGTACGACCCGTGTACAGGATGTCGTCCACCAGCACGACGCGCTTGCCGTCGACGCTGAAGGGAATGTTGGTAGCGTGGATCGCGGGAGCGAAATTGGTCGCATAGTCATCGCGATAGAAGCTGATGTCCAGGCTGCCGAGCGGAACGTCGACACCCTCGATCTCCTTGATCGCCTCGGCGAGCTTCTTTGCCAGAAGGTCGCCGCGCGTGACGATGCCGACCAGAGCGAGGTCTTCACAGCCCTCGTTGCGCTCGAGGATCTCGTGCGCGATGCGGGTCATCGCTCGGTTGACGGCGGTCTCGTCCATGATGACCGCCTTGGGGGAAGTCGTGCCCATCGATCTCCTTCCTCACATGTCTTGACTGCTGACACAGTCAAAAAAATAGATGCCCGACCGCTCAAAGCGGACCAGACACCCACAGGAAGTACTGCTCATTGACAGCTATGTAATTCCATGTGGGTATCTCGTACCCCTTTAATGGTCAAGGCATAGTGTAGCCAACCTCGGGCTCAAATGCGAGCATAAATACTAGTCAATCCGTAAACGGAGCCAATAGCTCCATAAACCTATATATATTTGTGGGACGCGCTTGAAAACCTTGTTGCGAGCTGGCATAATCCCCTCTGCTGCACGCTAATCGGATCTACGTCCAGGGCCGTAGCGTGGGCACTATCGCCAAAAGAGGAATATCTCTGTGTAGATTGCGCACAGAGACATGCTTCTGTGCTATAGTTCAGGCTTGTTTGTTAACGCGACATGTTCGTTTGTCGCCCAAGGAGGGTCAGTTATGTCCAAAGTTTGCGAAGTTTGCGGTAAGCACCCCGTTGCCGGTCGCTCCATCAGCCACTCTCACCGCGTCACCAACCGTAAGTTCCGCCCCAACATCCAGCGCGTCTACGTCGTCGTCGATGGTCATCGTCGCAAGATGAACGTTTGCTCCACCTGCCTCAAGTCCGGCAAGGTTGCGCGCTCCTAAATAAGGTCTTACCAACAAGTACCTCGGACTCTCCGGGTCAAAGACCTCGCGTTCACATAGAACTTACCAAAGGCGTCCTCCATGTGGAGGGCGCCTTTTTGCACTCATTGGGGACAGACTTACATGAGTGTTTTCGAGCATAGGGGCCGCGTCACAGATGTCAAAGGGATCTAAGCCCAGCCGGCATGCCTTGTAGCTTGACCAACGATACGCCTCGAGTGAGTTGATCGCACCTTTCACCGGATTGAGAGGGATATAATCGAGCAGCTGCACCGCCTGCGTGTCCGACTCAACCGCGACCCGCGAATAGCGATTGTCAAACAGATGCCCCGTTCTCCCCGTTTTCCCATTGAAATACTCATGTGAGTCTGTCCCCAATGAGTGGGGCGATGCAGTAGGTGACTAGTTTTAGTTGAAACGATTCATTTAGTTGAAGCGTTTTAGTGTGCCTTTTACGGGAATCTTACCGTTCGCCG
>CABSYS010000149.1:0-4613 GCA_902482045.1 uncultured Collinsella sp. | reverse complement strand
CCTCGGCGAGTGAAGTCTTGCCCACCCCGCCTTGGCCTACGAGCACCACGTTCCTCACATTGCCGGTCTTGGGAGCACCCATGATGACCTCCTTGCAGGGCCGCGCGCGATGCGCGACGCCAACGGGGAGAGTTCGCGGTCGATGCCGTCCCGGGAGCAGCATGGTCGGCAGCCGAGCCGACTCACCCTCCAAATGTCCTATACCACCACCCTACCCTCACAGGCGACTGTCCATGCACACCTTTCGGCGCACGTATGAATACAGGCGGCGAGAGGAGGATGCGAGCTTGCGAGGCGATTATTGAACCCCGCGGATGCAAAAACCGCCGCAGATCATAAGACCTGCGGCGGTTTCGCCTCAATAAACAGTTGAATAAATAGCTGAGCCTATCCCTCGATACGGCTCAAGAACTCACGGGTACGCTGCTCGCGCGGATGGTCGATGACCTGCTCGGCAGGCCCCTCCTCGACAATACGACCGCCGTCCATAAAGACCACGCGGTCGGCAACGTCGCGGGCAAACTGCATCGCGTGCGTCACAATCACCATCGTCATATTCTGCGCAGCAAGGTCTTTAATGACACGCAGCACCTCGGCCGTCAGCTCGGGATCGAGCGCCGAAGTCGGCTCGTCAAAGAACAAGATTTCCGGGTCGAGCGCCAGGGCGCGGGCAATACTCACGCGCTGCTGCTGACCGCCCGAAAGCTCACACGGAACCTTGTTCTCGTTGCCCGTAAGCCCCATCTGCGCGATCAACTCGCGCGCACGAGCTTCCGCCTGCTCGCGCGGGCGCTTAAGCACGCGGATCGGCGCATCGATGATGTTTTTCATCACGGTATAGTGCGGGAACAGATTGTAGTTCTGAAACACCAGACCAAACCGCGAGCGCGCCTGTTTAGGTACATCGCCCTTTGCGTACACCGCGCCCGAACCCGCATCCGTCGCGACGGCAAGGTCGCCAAACGAGAGCGAGCCACCGTCAAGCGTCTCGAGCAGCGTGGCACAGCGCAGCAGCGTGGACTTACCGCCGCCCGAAGGCCCGATAATCGCCACGACCTCGCCACGCTTTACCTCGAGCGAGATATCCTTGAGCACCTCATTGCCGCCAAACGCCTTGCGTGCGTTCGCTATATTCATTACCGAATTAATCATGGTAGTAATCCAATTTTTTCTCGGCAGCGCCCAACAGCATCTCGACCACGAAGTTGAAAACCCAGTAGATCAGCGCCGCAATCGCAAACGGCACCATGCTCACCTGCGAGGCAACCAGGGCCTTGGCGGTCGAGAACATCTCGCCCACGCCAATGGCAAACGCCAGCGACGTGTCCTTGACCAGCGTGATGATCTCGTTGCCCATCGCCGGCAGAATACGCTTGGCGACCTGCGGCATCACGATATACAGAAACGTCTGCATGCGCGAATAGCCCAGCACCTCGGCTGCCTCGTATTGACCACGCGGAATGGACTGCAAGCCCGAGCGATAGATCTCGGCAAAGTAGCCGGCGTAGTTGATGATGAACGCCACGACGCATGCCGTCCATTTGGAATCGGGCGTGAGCGAGATGCCGAACACGTAGTACGGGGCAAAGTAGATGGCGAACATCTGTAGCATGAGCGGCGTACCGCGCATGACCGAAATGTAGATGCGCGCAATCCAGCGGAGCGGCGCAATTTTGCTCATGCGCATAAATGCCACGGGGATTCCCAGCGGAATCGACCCGAGCAGCGTCAGCACAAACAGCTGCAAACTGACCAAGAATCCCTGGCCAAGCATCTGCATCATGACCTGAATAGACAACCCAAGCTCTCTTTCACGACAACAGAACAGTGAACACAATGCTAAAGCGGGTTTTCCAGGTGCCCGAGTTTGCCGTGAAAGAGGAGCGCCGCGTACTAAATGTACGCAAGCGACGGTTTGAACGGCAAAATCGGGTGCCTGGGAAAGCCGCTATTTCAAAACCCAGTTGTCGAAGGATAGACCGTAGCTTGAATACTTGTCGCACAGTTCCTTGACCGTGCCATCCTCGTAGAGAGCCTTGAGCGACTCGGTCACGGCATCGGCGGACTTGGTGTCGCCCTTCTTAAAGCCAACGGCGTAGTGCTCGCTAGACAGCGGCTTGTCGAGCTGCGTATAGGCATCGGGCTTGGCGGCAAGCTGATACTGAGCGATCGAGAGATCACAGGCAACGGCATCGACTGCACCACTCTCGAGCTGCATAAACGCCGTGTTGTACTCACCGATGGTATCGAGCGTGGCAAACGTCGCGGCCAGATCCTTCTGGTCGCCCTCGAGCACATCCTGCGCCGCAGAATCGGTCTGGGTAATCACCGTCTTGCCGGCAAGATCGTCCCAGCTCTTGATGCCCGCATCCTTCTTGACCACGAGCACCTGCTCGTTGAGCATGTACGGCTCGGAGAACGTGTAGTCGTCCTCGCGGCCCTCCATGGTAAAGCCGTTCCAGATGCAGTTGATGGCACCCGAGTTGAGCAGCGTGTCCTTGGCATCCCAGTCGATAGCCTCATACTTGACGTCCCAGCCCTGCTTGTCGGCAACGGCCTTGGCAAGGTCGAGGTCAAAGCCGGTGTACTCGCCATCGTCGCCTACAAAGCCATACGGAGGATAGGACTTGTCAAAGCCCACGACGAGCTTCTTGGACTCCGCAGCGCCCTTCACGTCCTTGGCTGCGGCAGAGCCAGCAGCGGAGCCCTTGCCGGCACCACCGCCGCAGCCGACAAGACCAAGGCCAAGCACCGTGGCAAGCGAGCCGGCTAGACCAACAAACTGACGACGAGACATATCGGTATTCATGGTATCCCCCTTGATAGCACTTTAGTTAGGTAAAGTGAGTCATGTAACGTTCAGAATCATACACTTTACCTTGATAGAGTACAAGGGAGGGTTTGCCCGGCGTGGGCGGGGAGCGGCGCGTAATTAAGTTTCCTGCTCTACAGTCCTGCGCAAGACGGAAAGCACATTAAGTGCTTTCCTTTGCGTGCGGAACTCGCGATAAACTTAATTACGCGCCGCTCCCCGCCCACGCCGGGCAAACATCGTTGGACTTATCGCTGACAGGAAATGGCCACCTGCATATCGCCCGCTGGTCTGGCACGGTACAATGCTTGCAGCTTTTAATTCATGAATTAGTGGAGTTATTGATGGCAGAATCTCGTGCGGAGCGTAGGGCTCGTCGTGCTTTGGTGGAGGCGGCTGAGGGGTCGAAAGAGGAGAAATCTTCTACGAAATCCAAGTCTTACAAAGCTGCAAAAAGCAAATCGGCTAAGGGCAAGGCTAAGGCCAAGCGTTCTGACTCTCGTCGAGGCGGGGATAAAGGGCCGCAGACTCGCACCAAGCGCCCGCATAAAGATCCCGTTTCGCCTGCGCGTAAGGCTGTGGACCCCAAGTCTCCCTGTTCAATCATGAAATCTTGCGGTGGGTGCACGGCGCTCAATCGTCCTTATAAGAAGCAGTTGGCGGCCAAGCAGGCTGCTATGGAGGAGCTGTTTGCTGGGCTCTGTGAGTGCGAGGGTATTAGCGTCGACCCCATTCGCGGTATGGGCGTCACCCTGGGCGACCCGGGCAAATATCCTGCGCCACGTGGCTTTCGTCATAAGGCTGCCACTCCCTTTGCTCCCGGTAGGGAGGGCACTGTCCGTTGCGGTTTCTTTGAGCGCGGCACGCACAAGATCGTTGCCGTACCCGAGTGTCCTGTCGAGGCGCCGGGTGCCCGTCAGATTCTCAACGGCATCGCACGCGAAGCTGAGCGGCTGCATATTCCCGCCTTTAATGAGGACAAGCATCTTGGTTTGCTTCGTTATGCCGTCGTCCGCTGCGGTTGGCGTACCGACCAGGTCATGGTTACGCTCGTGACCGCCCAGCGTGACTTACCGCATGCGCAGGAGTTCTTTGAGGCCGTCGCGGCGCTCGATCCGCATATCGTCACCGTTGCCCAAAATATCAATGGACGTCCCGGTAACGCCATCTTGGGTGAGGAGACTCGTATCGTCTATGGCGCCGAGTGCATGCGCGATCAGCTGCTCGGCTGCAACTTCGATATCTCCCCCACCGCGTTTTATCAGACCAACCCGCAACAGACCGAGCTGCTCTATCAGCTCGCTATCGACGGCATGGATTTGCACCAGGGCGATGTGCTCATGGATGCCTACTGTGGCAGCGGTACCATCGGTCTTTGCGCAGCTAAAGATGCCCAGAACAAGGGTATCGGCATCATGCTGCTCGGCGTAGAGCGCAACCCGGCGGGCATTGCCGATGCACGTCGCAATGCCGAGCTCAACGGCCTCACCCGCAGCGCTTGGTTTATGGCCGACGACGCCACCGACTACATCCTAGATGCCGCCGATAACAACGAGCGGGTCGATGTCCTTTCCATCGATCCGCCGCGCGCCGGCTCCACGCCCGAGTTCCTCGAAGCTGCCTGCGCGCTTAAGCCGCGCCGCATCACCTATATCAGCTGCAACCCCGTGACTCAAGAGCGCGACCTGCATCAGCTTCTCGACGGAGGCTATCGCCTGCTCAAGATCACGCCCGTCGACATGTTCCCTCACACCGACCACACCGAAACCGTAGCGGTCCTCGAACTGTCTCTTATACACAT
>CABSYS010000148.1:0-4618 GCA_902482045.1 uncultured Collinsella sp. | reverse complement strand
TGCGCGCGGCGATTCCCGGGGTCGAGATTCACCTGTCCACGCAGGCGGGCGTCCATAGCGAAGGCGCCGTGCGCCTGGCTGCCGACGAGCTCGGGGTCGAGCGCGTGACGACCGCTCGCGAGCTGGCGGTCGACGAGATTGCCGCCCTGTGTGCTACCGGCGTGGCTATCGAGGTGTTCTGCCACGGCGCGATTTGCATTGGATATTCGGGCGCCTGCGAGTTTTCGGCCCTGCGGCGTGGACGATCGGCGATGCGCGGCGACTGTACGCAGCCGTGCCGCTTGGCGTACGACCTGGTGGACGAGGCGGGGGAGAGCGTCGTATCCGTGGAGGGCGATCGTCTGCTGTGCCCGCGCGACTATCTGGGCATTGCGCACCTGCCCGAGCTTGTTGGGGCCGGGGTGGCGTCGCTCAAGATCGAGGGGCGTATGAAAAACCCCGACTACGTGTTCAACGTGGTGCGGGTGTGGCGTCGTGCACTCGATATGCTGCGCGATGGCGCATGGGATGCCGCTGCCGTGTCGGCGCTCGAGCGCGAGCTGGGCAGGTCGTTCAACCGCGGGTTTACCGATGCATATCTGCGGGGGCGATCGGGTGCTGAGCTCATGAGCTTTGAGCGTGCGATTAACCAGGGCGTGCGCGTGGGCCACTTGGTGACGGTGGGCCACGAAGAGGTGACCGTCGAGCTCGATGCTGCCGTGGCCGCGGGGGACACGCTCGAGATCCGGTTCTATCCGGGTGCCGATGCACGCCCCAATGTGCCCAAGCGCTGGCCCCAGGTACCCTGTCCGGTGGATGCAGCGGCGGGGGAGCGCGTTGTCGTGCACTGCAAGCGTAAGGTGGATGCGGGATGCGAGGTGTACCTGATTCGCAGCGCCGGCGTGTTGGAGCAGACGGCGATGGCGCTGGAGCACATGCGGGTCGAGGCGGACGCGGTCGTACCCGTTGCACGAGCCGTTGAGATACCGCCCTTTGAGGGCGCCGTGACCGTTGACGACGTGCCTGAGGCGGCGTTGACGGAGCCGACGGAAAAGGGGGCTTCCGCTCGCACGGTCTTTGCCTGGCAGCTGATGGATGCCGACCCGTGTGGCGTGCGCGATCTGTCCGATGCGACCGTGGTGCTCGACGAGGTCTGTCGCGCAGCCGATGCCTCGCGTACCCGCTCGCTTATGCGGCGTGCCGGGCGCGTCGTCTGCCGAAATCTGGGACAGGTGGCGATGGCGCGTGAGCTGGGCGTGGCGTTTGACGTTGCGGCACCGGTGTTTTGCGCGAACCGGGTTACGCTTGCCTGGCTACGCGGGCGCGGCGCGGGCCGTGTGTATTTGCCTGCCGAGCTTGTCGCTGACGACGCGGAGCGCGTTGCCGAGCTTGCCGCTTGCCCCGGTGTCTTGGGGGCTGTCGACGCCGACCGTCCCGAGCTCATGGTGTGCGAGCACTGCTTGCTGACTGCCGAGGGCGCCTGCGCCACGGATGTGACGGGGCAGGTCCGTTGCCGTGACTGCTCGCGCCGTCAGCAGGCGCGCTTTTTGATCGAACGTGACGGCACGCGTTTGCCGGTCGTTGTCGACGCGTGCGGCAGGACGAGGATTTTCCTGTCGTAGGTGTTCGGTCGCGCCGTTTTGGTTATTATTAGTGGGTTTATGAACTTCGAGCACCGCCGTATCCGGTGAGGGTGCTATAGCAAAAGGAGGATACCCAATGCTGTCTGTCGACGAGCAAATGCGTATCATCACCTCGGGCGCAGCGCAGATCGTCCCCGAGGCCGACCTTCGCAAGAAGCTTGAGAAGGGCGAGCCCCTCAACATCAAGCTCGGTGTCGATCCCACCAGCCCCGACCTGCACCTGGGCCATGCCGTGCCCCTGCGCAAGATGCGTCAGTTCCAGGACCTGGGCCACAAGGTCACCCTCATCATCGGTAACGGCACCGCACTGATCGGCGATCCTTCGGGCAAGAACTCCACCCGCCCGCAGCTTTCGCAGGAGCAGATCGAGGCCAACGCCGAGACCTACGTGAGCCAGGCCATGAAGATCCTGGATCCCGAGAAGACTACCATCGTGCACAACGGCGACTGGATCCTGTCGATGGATCTGGCCGGCCTGCTGCAGGTGTGCTCCAAGTTCACCGTCGCCCGCATCCTCGAGCGCGATGACTTTACCAAGCGCTACCAGTCCCAGACGCCGATCGCCCTGCACGAGTTCCTGTACCCCGTGATGCAGGCCTTCGACTCCGTTCAGATTAAGGCCGACGTGGAGATGGGCGGCACCGACCAGCTCTTCAACCTGCTCGCTGGTCGCGAGCTCATGGAGAAGATGGGCATGGAGCCGCAGATCGCGCTTACCATGCCGCTGCTCGAGGGCACCGATGGCGTGCGCAAAATGTCCAAGTCCTACGGCAACTACATCGGCCTGACCGATGCTCCCAAGGATATGTTCGGCAAGACCATGTCCATCCCCGACGAGATGATCGGCAAGTACTATCGCCTGGCGAGCTCGCTCACCCCGGCCGAGGTCGACAAGATCGACGCCGCCCTGGCCGACGGTTCCGCCGACCCCTATGAGCTCAAGCGCGCGCTGGGCCGCGACCTGTGCGACACCTATCACGGCGCCGGTGCCGGTGACGAGGCTCAGGCCGAGTTCGACCGCGTCTTCAAGGAGGGCCAGCTTGCCGACTTCCCCGAGAAGCACGTTGATCTGACTGTTAACGACGAGGGCCAGATCTACCTCGCAGGCCTGCTTAAGGACCTGGGCCTTTCGGCGAGCGCCGGCCAGGCTCGTCGCGATATCGACGGCGGTGGCGTCAAGATCAACGGCAAGGCCGTGGCTCCCAAGAGCTACAACATCGATCCGAGCGCCCTCAAGCTGGGCGACACCCTCTCTGTAGGCAAGCGCAAGGGCTTCAAGTTGGTCTAGCAAGTAGGTCAACCTAACATGTGCAATAGGGCCGCAGCCGGGGTTCCCGACTGCGGCCCTTTGAGTTGCGGTGAAATAGTTCCTAAAAATGCCATACGGCGCCCAGGCAGGAACTATTCCACCGCAACTTTTCTTCCGCACCCAAGGGATCATTTGGCGGTGCCGTTAAGCGGATGGCGTGTTAGCGGGACCTCCTTTTGGGCATACAATGGCTGTTGGCTTGCTGCGGTGAAGGCTCGTCCGCTCCGCAGTTATTTCTACAGTTAAAGGAGTATGTATGTCCGTTGAGGTCATGAGGTCTGTGATCGATGCAGCCGAGGGTCGCGTGCCCGTCGACACGCTGTTTACCAATGCACAGATTGTCGACGTATATGGCCAGCGCGTGGCGCCCGGTAGCGTTGCCGTCAAGGATGGCGTAATCGTCGGTGTGCTCTACGACGGTCGCGACGATGCCGCCGGCACCTACGAGGCGACCGAGGTCATTGACTGCCAGGGTCGCTATATCGCCCCTGGCTTTATCGACGGACATCTGCATATCGAGTCCTCGAACATCCGTCCAGCCGAGTATGCGCGTATGGCCGCGACGCGCGGCACCACCACTGCCATTGCCGACAGCCACGAGATTGCCAATGTTGCCGGTCTCGACGGCTTGCGCTTTATGATCGAGGATGGCCGCCGCGCACCCATCTCCATCAAGTACATGATGCCTTCGTGCGTGCCCGCGCTGCCCGATGAGCAAGCGGGCGCTGTGATTACCGCCGCTGACATGCAGACGTTTTTTGCCGAGCATCCGGGCGACGTCTTTGGTCTGGGCGAAATGATGAACCTGCCGGGTGTCTTTATGGCCGATCCCGAGACCTGCGCTCGTATCGATGCTGCCAACCAGACACCGTCCAAGCAGGTCGACGGCCATGCGCCACTTGTTGCCGGCAAGGACCTCAACGCCTATGCCGCAGCGGGCATTATCGCCGACCACGAGTCGACGATTCCCGAGGAGGCACTCGACAAGCTGTCCCGCGGCATGTATGTGATGCTGCGTGAGGGCACGTGCAGCCACGACCTGGCCAATTTGTCCCCGATGCTGCTGGAGAATCCTGCCCGCGCCCGCCGCTGCTGCTTTGCGACCGACGATCGCGCTCCCTCCGATGCTCTTTCGACCGGCATGATCGACAATGCCTGCCGCGTGGCTATCGAGGCCGGTATCGACCCCGTGGTGGCCATCTCTATGGCGTCCCTTTCCACGGCTGAGGCATTTGGCCTGGACCACGGTTGCCGCGACCCGCACGAGCTGCGTGGCGCCATCGCCCCGGGCAAGCGTGCCGACCTGCTGGTACTCAACGACCTGACGTTTGCCACGGCTCCGCATTGCGTGTATGCCGCCGGTGCTCTGGTGGCGCAGGACGGCACCTTTGTGGGCGAGATCGCACCCGAGATGGCCGAGGTTGCGGCCCTTGCCGATGAGCTGCGTGCTTCCGTTAAGCTGCCGAAGCTATCGCTCGACGTGTTCGACTATGCCTTTAAGCCGGGCGAGGCCGTGATCGACGTGGTGCCGGGCAAGGCCATCACGGGCATAGTTCGTCCCGAGAATGCCGAGGGTCTGCGCCGCATTATGCTGATCGAGCGCCATGGCCGCGGCGTGTCGCTGCAGGCCGAGGGCGTCGACGGCGACGGCCCCGCTGGCCTGGGCCTGGTTGGCAAGCATATCGGT
>CABSYS010000147.1:0-4630 GCA_902482045.1 uncultured Collinsella sp. | reverse complement strand
ACGAGATCTGCGCATGTCTCGTGGGCTCGGAGATGTGTATAAGAGACAGGCACACGTTCATCGAGCGGTTCTTCGTAGAGGACCACATCGGGCTTGATGCGACCGCCGCACGCAGGGCACACGGGCACGCCCGCGGCGTCCTCGTGCTCGCGCGCGCAAATCCATTCGGCGCTGTAGACAGCGCCGCACGTCTGGCAGATATTGCGGTGGACCGAGCCATGCAGCTCGAACACGCGCTGCGAGCCGGCCATCTGGTGCAGGCCGTCGATATTTTGCGTCACCACGGCGCCGAGTTTGCCGGCGCGCTCCAGCTCCGCCAGCTTGGCGTGGCAGTGGTTGGGCTTGGCGTTAAGGGCGATCATCTTGGTCCGGTAGAAGTCGAAAAACTCCGCCGGATGCGCCTCGTAGAAGCTGTGCGAGAGCATAGTCTCGGGCGGATAGGAAAACCGCTGGCGATACAGACCGCCCACGCTGCGGAAATCGGGGATGCCGCTTGCCGTGGAAACACCCGCGCCGCCAAAGAAGACCACGTGGCTATGGGTTTCGAACAGCTCCGCCAGCGCGGCGGAGGCCTGTTTGGGGTCCGATATTGCCCGCGTCATATATGTCCTCCGTCCGTGTCTCCGGGACGGCGGCGTTCGCACTATCACTCGCGGACTCCGCCCCGCTCTTGTTGCGTTAATCTTAAGCCTGCCAACCCCGTCGAAAGGACACCATGCCTCAGACTTACACTTTCGCCTCGTGGAACGTCAACGGCCTGCGCGCCGTGCTCAAAAAGGACCCGAGCTTTATCCAGATCGCGCAGGACCTCGATGTCGATGTCTTGGCGCTGCAAGAGACCAAGTTGCAAGAAGGCCAGGTCGATATCGACCTGCCCGGCTATCACCAAACCTGGAGCTACGCCGAGCGCAAGGGCTACTCGGGCACTGCGGTCTTTAGCCGCCAGGAACCGCTGCGCGTGCTGCGCGCCGATGCGCTGCTGCCCTACGCCGGCGAGGGCGAGGCGGCCGAGCTCGTCGCCCAAGCCGCAACCGAGGGCCGCGTCTGCGCGCTCGAGTTCGACAAGTTTTGGTTCGTGGACGTCTATACGCCCAACGCCCAAAATGAGCTCGCGCGCATCGATGTACGCATGGCCTGGGACGATGCCTATCGCGGCTTTTTGGCAGGCCTCGAGCGCGAGACCGGAAAGCCCGTAGTGACCTGTGGCGACTTTAACGTGGCTCACGAGGAGATCGACCTTAAGAACCCCAAGTCCAACCGCGGCAACGCAGGCTTTTCGGACGAGGAGCGCGGCAAGTTTACCGAGCTGCTCGACGCCGGTTTTACCGACACCTGGCGCGCAGCCAATCCGGACGTCGAGGGCGTCTACAGCTGGTGGAGCTACCGCTTTAATGCCCGCAAGAACAACGCAGGCTGGCGCATCGACTACTTCCTGGTAAGCGACGCAATCGCCGGCAACGTGCGCGACGCCGGCATCCGCGGCGACATCTTCGGCAGCGACCACTGCCCCGTCACCCTCACCCTAGAGCTCTAGCCCCCAAATGATCCCCTGGGGACGGAGGAAAACAAATCATTTTGGCTCTCCGAGGACACCTGCGTAATACATCTGCCGCGAAAAGCGCCCATCTACTACGTTTAAGCCGTTACCCTCAACCATAACCATGTTTTACGAAAAACCGCAGGCTTTCTACCTGCGGTTTTCTAATCGCATTGTTCGCTGTGGTTGAGGACGGCGGCCTAAACGTAGTAGATGGACCGCTTTCGTGGCGAGCACTCCCAGCTGGTCCCCAGGGACGGAGGAAAACTGGTCATTTAGCCTTTTGGAGCCCGCTGCGACCGTCATACAAGTCGGCCCGTTTCAAAACTATGCCGGTTTACGGGGCTGAATCGCAGATCCCCAACCACACGCAATTCGAGCAAAATAAAGCCGCAGGTAAACGGCTTGCCCTATTACGGAAAATGCCGGTATGGTCGGTCCGTGTCAATCCAGCCCCGTAAACCGGCATAGTTTTGATATGGCACCAAGGCAGCATTGATTCCCGCCCCGGTGCAACCGCCACTACAGCCCGTACTTCACGACGACGCGGTTGATGCGGCGACACCAGGGCTTGTACAGAGCGGCCAAAAACACGCAGGTCGCGAGGCCATGCGTGATATCGAACGGCACCGCCGTGGCAAGACGCGCCACGGCGCCCGCCCACGTGAGCGGCTGCACAAAACCGATGATGTCATACGCGTTGATCACGACGCCATACAGCAGGCCCGACGCAAAGCCGTAGGTCAACAGCGCCGGCATTCGCACAGTTCCATCGGCGCGGTCAAACGCGCCCACATGCGCCAGCACGCCGCCAACATAGCCAACCAGACCCCAGGCATACATCTGCCATGGCGTCCACATGCCCTGTCCAAAAAAGAAATTACTGGTCAGCGCTGCCAACGCGCCGACCATAAAACCATTGCGGCGGCCAAGTGTCGCACCCGCGATAATGGCGATAGCGCTCACGGGCTTAAAGTCGGGAATGGGGCCAAACAGGATGCGCCCCGCCGCGGCCAGCGCCGCCAGCACCAGCGTGGGCATGATCTGGCGCAGGCCTGGACGCGATGCCTCATAGCCCGCAAAGAACAGTGCGAGCACGAGCGCCACTACAACCAGCATGGCAAGCGCCGCCTGCTCAATGCCCGCCAGCAACGCCGCAGTCATCACTGCCGGCACCGCCAGGAGCAGCGGAATCTCCATTTTTGTGAGTAGGCGCGAGGCGCGACGATCTGTCATCCCATCACGCCCTGTAGAACACGTTGTCGGCAAAGAAATCTGCCGGAGGCTCCATGCAGGCGATCTCGCCGTCGAACATCATGGCGACGTCGTCGGACACCTGCTCGGCAAAGTCTAAGTCGTGCGTGGCCATGATGACGGTACCGCCGGCATTCGCATGGTCACGCAGGGCGCGAGCGATGATGCGGCGGCTGGCCAAGTCCAAACCCTTGGTGGGCTCATCAAGCAGCAGCAGCTCCGGACCGATCAACAGCAGCTTTGCCAACGCAAGCAGCTGGCGCTGACCGCCCGAAAGATCGTACGGGTGACGCGCCTCCAAGCCCACTAGGCCCAGGCGCGCTGTCTGCTCCTGTACTGCGGCCTCGTCGTATCCGCAGGTCGAAGCCCATTCCATCAGCTCGTCGCGCACCGTTTCGGCGACCAGCAATGCCTTAGGATTCTGTGGCAGCAGTGCCGCCGAGGCCGTCCCACGCACCATGCGGCCACGCTGCAGCTTAGCCGTCTTGGCCAGCACCGAGAGCATCGTCGACTTGCCGCAGCCGTTTCCGCCCACGACCGCATGCACCGCGCCGGCTGAAAACGTCACATCGAGCCCGCGTAGCACCCAACCGCCCGCGCGATCGTAGCGAAACCAGCCTTCCGACAGGGTGGTAGCCGACCCACCGTGCATTTTTTGGAGTATTCTGCTTCCATCCGTGCGCGGGAAGGCTTCCGAGCCGTTCTCGAGCGATGTTTGCGCCACAAATTTGGACGATTTGTCCAATTCCGAACTTTTTTTCGCGCTCGATACGTCCCGGGGTGGCTCCAGAAAGCCCAAATTGTCCTCACGCCTGCTGAATACTCCGTTTTTTGCACATCGGATGGCACCCCACCCCAACGTGTCATCGGAAAACAGCGATTCTCGGCGTCCCAAAGATGCCATATCCGCCGCCTCGCGCACGCGACCGTCCTCAATCCGGTACGCACACGTCGCGTATTCGAGCATTGGGCGCGGCTGATGCGTCGCCACAACAACCGTGCAGCCCAGCTCGCGGTTCACGCGAAACAGCGCGTGCAGAAAATTCTTCTCCGCAACCGGATCAAGCTGGGACGTGGGCTCGTCGAGCAGCAGCACGCGCGGGCGCAGCGCCAAGACGGCGGCAAGCGACAGCAGCTGCTTGCGGCCACCCGAAAGCGTATCGGTATCACGATGAAGCCAGTCCTCCAGACCAAAGAAATAGCTGGTCTCGGCAACACGGCGGCGCATCTCGTCGCGCGACGCACCCAGATTCTCTAGCCCAAACGCCATCTCGTGCCACACGGTCTCGCACACAATCTGGTTCTCGGGATCCTGGAACACGTAGCCCACGCGCTCCGCAGACGCGCGCACGTCCATGTCGGCAACGTTCTCGCCCAGCACGAGCAGTTCGCCAGCGCGCTCGCCCGCCGGAGCGATCTCGGGCTTGAGCAGCGACAGCAGCGTCGACTTGCCCGAACCGGTACCGCCAACAAGCAGTGCAAACGCACCTTGGGAAACACGCCAATCAAGCCCCTCGAGCACCGGTGCCTTGACCCCGGGATAGGCAAAACTAAGGCCTCGCACCTCAATCGCCGGCGCGGCCGAGCCATATGCCACACCCGCCGCCGAGCTCCTATCAAACCGAGCCATCAGCCAAACCTCTTCTCATCAATCGCGTGCAACGCGCAAGGCAACACCATCCAGGCGGCGTACACGACATAGCCTGGCCACGGCGCCGGCACCGAGAGCTGCGGATAAAACGAATACTGCGTCGTCGCGGTCCACGCCACCGCCACCGCGGCAGCGCCAAACAGTGCGAGCCCGGCCCTGTCTCTTATACACATCTCCGAGCCCACGAG
>CABSYS010000146.1:0-4650 GCA_902482045.1 uncultured Collinsella sp. | reverse complement strand
ACGAGATCTGCGCATGTCTCGTGGGCTCGGAGATGTGTATAAGAGACAGCATGAGCACGGTGGCGCGTAGGCGGCGATTGAGGGCCTCCAGGCTCTCGAGCAGCAGGCGGGCGCTCTTGGAATCGAGGGCGCCGGTGGGCTCGTCGGCCATGATCATGGTGGGGTCGGTGACGAGCGCGCGAGCCGCGGCAACGCGCTGCTGCTGACCGCCGGACATCTGGTAGGGATACTTGTCGAGCACCTGACTGATGGACAGGCGCGCTGCAACATCCTGCACGCGAGTCGAGATCTCTGCCGAGTTTGTGCGGGCGATGGTGAGCGGCAGGGCGATGTTCTCGCGTGCCGTGAGCGTGTCGAGCAGGTTGGAGTCCTGGAAGATAAAGCCGAGCTCCTCGCGGCGGAACTGCGAAAGCTTAGCCTGCTTCATGCGTGTTACGTCCTGCCCGTTGATGCGGATGGTGCCGCTCGTGGCGCTATCGATGGTCGAGACGCAGTTGAGCAATGTCGACTTGCCCGAGCCCGAGGCGCCCATGATGCCAACGAATTCGCCGCGGTTGACGGTAAAGCTGACGTCGTTGAGCGCGCGGGTCACGTTGCCCAGCGCTCCATATACCTTTTCGAGATGCGCAACCTCCAGTACCGGGGTCGCCATGTGCGTGGTTTGCATACCGAGTCCTTTCGTGCGATTAGTCTACGGCATCTATAGTCGCAAGAAGACGAGTCGGCTACCATCGATATGGCTTACGCTTGCCTTACCGTTGTGTAAGGTACGGGTAGTCTTTTTGGGACGGGGCTTTTTTAGCTACCCCATCCGTAGCCTTCGAAACATGGGGCCGCATTTGACATAGGGCAGCTAAAAAAGCCCCGTCCCAAAAAGACTACCCTGCCACTTGTTGATGTTAAGGGAGGACTCCTGTTGAAGACTGTTCATGTTGCCGCTGGGATCATTCGCAAGGAAGGATCCGATGAGCTGCTTGCCGTGCAGCGCGGCTATGGCGACATGCAGGGACTTTGGGAGTTCCCCGGTGGCAAGCTCATGCGCGGCGAAACGCCCGAGGACGCTGTACGCCGCGAGCTCATGGAAGAGCTGCGGGTCAAAGTCACCAACCTGCGCGATTTTTACACCGTTGAGTACGACTACCCCGATTTCCATCTCTCCATGGAGTGCTACTACTGCTCGCTCGCCGATGAATCCGATGAGCCGCAGAAGCACGACCGCCAACTCGATATCCGCTGGATTCCGCGCACCTCGCTTGCCACGGTTGAGTGGATGCCCGCCGACAAGGGGCTCATTGATGCCCTGATTGAGCTGAAGGAAGACCGGCTCGAGGCCAACAGCACTGCCAACGACGCCGAGGCCACCACGACCGACGAGCCCGCTTCCAAGCCCAAGCGCGCACCTAAGCGCCGCAGCAAGAAGCGCCCCAAGCCCGGTCTGCTCGACGGCATCGATACCTCGGACCTTTCCGCCGACGAGCGCGAACTGGTGCGCCGCCGCGCTGCTATAAAAAAGTCCATGAAGGGCAACAAGCGCGCCAACACCAAGCCCGAGCTGCTCGTACGTCAGCGCCTGCGGGCCGCGGGCCTTACGGGCTATCGTTTGGAATGGAAGGTACCCGGCAAGCCTGACATCGCCTTCCCCGGGCGCAAGATCGCCATCTTCGTCAACGGCTGCTTTTGGCATCGCTGCCCTAAGTGCAATCCAAGCCAGCCCAAGCGCAACGTTGAGTTTTGGGAGGCAAAGTTCCGTCGCAACGTCGAACGCGACCGAGCCGCCGTGGCAGCACTCACTCAAATGGGCTGGACACCCATAACCATCTGGGAATGCGAGCTCAAAAAGGACCGCATCGACGCCACCATGGAAAAGGTCATCGAGCAGGTGCGGGCCGCAGAGCCGCAGCGCTAGGAACGAGCCGTCCACACGCCCCACACAGGCAAGCCACATCCACGCCACAAACCTTAGAAAGCCCTTAAGCTCAAAACCTTTCAAGAGTGTTACTCGATAGCTTTGACCTGCGGTTTCATTGTTACATCAAACCTGATTAAACCTTTCTTTAGCGCTTCTTTGCAACAGCCGCGGCATAATACTGCCAACGCACGGAACCTAGCAGCATACCCCGTGCGCAACCTTTTGGTGGACATCGAGGAGGCCGCATAAGCATGCATTCTTCCAATGACGCAGCACAGCAGCCATCCCTAAAACATGCAGACCTTTTCTCCTTCCCCCCCGACACAGAGAGACGGCCTCCTCGACTCCCCAATCACAAAAGCCAAACGCTCTGCAGACCAACACCTCAACCTGCAGACATCCTTCGAAAAACTCCAAGCCTCACTAGACCAGGCATTCCCCAACCAAGCCCGGGCATACTAGCCCCTCATCAACAAAGAAGCCCTGACGCCCCACCCATTTCCGCCCCAACGCCACAAGGGCGACGACCTCGAGCAGGTCAACCTGGGAGGGACGAGGGCTTAGTTCCCCAATCTTTCCGCAGGGGGCAAAAAGCCTCGCCGCACGAAGTGCGCAGCGAGGCTTTTTGCATGCCCGAGGACGATTGGGGAACTAAGCCCTCGTCCCTCCCCGGGATATATAGCGAGTCGGAGTACCCTTGCTGTTACTCTGCTTTGCCCACAGAGTTGAGGTTGGTCATGCGGATCTTAACCAGCTCGGTGATCTCACGCATGCCCTCCTTGGCCGGCTTCTTGGGATCGAAGCAGGCGGGGTTCTCGGCCATGTAGGCCATGAAGCCCTTGGTATAGGCCTGACGCAGCTCGGTGGCGTAGTTAACCTTGCAGATACCGTTCTTGACTGCCTCGGCGACCTGCTCATCAGGCACACCGGAAGTGCCGTGCAGAACCAGCGGCACGTCGACGGCGTCGCGGATGGCCTTGACCACGGACTGCTCGATGTGCGGATCGCTCGTGTACACACCGTGGCTGGTACCAACGCCAATTGCGAGGGAGGTGCAGCCGGTGCGCTCGACGAACTCCTTGGCCTCGGCCGGATCGGTGTAGGGGCTCTCGCCCTCAACCGCGGGACCGTCGTCCTCCTTGCCGCCAACCTTGCCGAGCTCAGCCTCGACGGGCACACCCATGGCGCGGCCAGCGTCGGCGACGGACTTGGTCAGGGCAATGTTATCCTCGAAGGACTCGTGCGAACCGTCGATCATGACAGAGGTATAGCCGGTGCGGAAAGCCTGCATGCAGCGGTCATAGCCATCGCCGTGATCGAGGTGCAGAGCGACGGGCACGGAAGCGCGCTCGGCGGCAGCCTTGACCATGCCGTAGAAGTAGTCCAGACCAGCGGTCTTGATGGTGCCCGGGGTGGTCTGCATGATGACGGGGGACTTGGTCTCCTCGGCAGCGGCCAGAACGGCCATAACAAACTCGAGGTTCTCGACGTTGAACGCGCCGACGGCGTAGTGGCCGGCCTGAGCGTCCTTGAGCATCTTTTCGGTGGTAACAAGTGCCATGAGCGTTTGCTCCTCTCCCTCGCCCGCATCTGGACATCGGGCGTAGTTGTTCACAAGGCGTTTTACCTTGCGTTTTGCTGCGCTCATTGTATGAAATTCAGCGGCTTTACACGTGCGAGATATTGAGCCCATGCAGGTCAATACCGTCGTTTTTGAAAAGTAAACGGAAGGAATTTGAGCCGAGCGGACATGTTCGATATTGAATTTTGGGCGTTCAGCGTCTTTCTTTTATAGAAAAGATAAGTAATCGAAAGGTATTTTCTTACTCAAAAAGAAAATGAACGAAAATAGAGTCAACACAATTCCTGCAAATTTGGCCGAGAATGGAGCAGCTATGGCCCATGCGACAACCCGAGCCTTCGCCGATGAGCGTCGTGCCGCCATCATGGAGATGCTCGAGCATAACGCCTCGGTGCAGGTGGCAGAAATTGCCCAAACCTTTGGCGTGTCCTCTGTCACCGCTCGCGCCGACCTGGACGCACTCGCCGAGTCTGGCAAGCTGCGCCGCACGCATGGCGGCGCCGTATCGCTCCACAAGCGTCTGACTGTTTCCACGCAGGATCGCCGCATCAATGTCAACGTCGCCGCCAAACAAGCCATCGCACAAAGCGCCATTGAACTCGTCAATGACGGTGACACCCTGCTCGTCGACTCGGGCACCACGGCGCTCGAGTTCGTCCGGCTCCTTGATCAGCGCGACGGCATCACCGTTATCACGGCCGACATTACCATCGCCGATTATATCGACGAGAGCATGCCCTCGGTCGATGTCGTCATGCTGGGCGGGGCGCTGCGCAAAGGCCATCGTTATCTGTACGGACCGCTCACCATGCAGGCGCTCCAAATGGTCCATGCCGATCTGGCCGTCATGTGCCCCGGCGCCTTTGTCTCCAGCTGCGGCTTTACGACCGACTTTCCGCAGATGGCCGAGACCAAAACGGCTATGATCGCCGCGGCCCATCAAAGCGTCGCCCTCATGGACGCCAGCAAGGTTAACGGACGCGGCATGTACCGCTTTGCCAAGCTGACCGATGTCGACGCCATCGTGATGGACCGAGACCCCGAAGGCGCCGTCGCCACCTCAATCGCCAAGACCGCCGACGGCGCACGTCCAGCCCTCATCATCGCCGTCAACTAAATAAAAACCACCACAAAGGTGCCTGTCCCCTTTGTGGTGGTT
>CABSYS010000145.1:0-4654 GCA_902482045.1 uncultured Collinsella sp. | reverse complement strand
TGGACACCTCGACCATGTTCGAGAACATGTTCCTGTCCATGGACGACGAGATGTTTCGTCTGCGCGCGGCCGACATCGCCGACATCCGCACCGGTATTCTGGCCGAGCTGCTGGGCAAGGAGGTCGTCGACCTCTCCGTCCTGCCCGAGAATACTGTCGTTGTCGTTCACGACCTCACGCCGTCCATGACCGCCACGATCGATAAGGCCCACGTTGCCGGCATTGTCACCGAGACCGGTGGCCGCACTTCGCACTCCGCGATCATCGCGCGCGCCCTCGAGATTCCGGCCGTCCTTTCGGTCTCTAACAGCTGCACCGCGCTTCGCAACGGTATGACCGTCGTCGTCGACGGTGGCAAGGGTGTTGTCGAGGCCGATCCCGACGAGGAGACGCTCGCTGCCTACACCGCCAAGGCCGAGGCCTTCGCTGCCGAGAAGGCAGCCCTCGAGGCCTTCCGCGGTAAGCCTTCTGTGACTGCCGATGGCATCAAGAAGATCATTGCCTGCAACATCGGTAACCCCGATGACGTGCCCAACGCGCTCGATCACGACGCCGAGGCTATCGGTCTGTTCCGCTCTGAGTTCCTGTTCATGGATTCTGCTGAGCTTCCTTCCGAGGAGGAGCAGTTCAACGCCTACCGCAAGGTCGCCAGCGCGCTCAAGGGCGCTCCGGTCATCATCCGCACGCTCGATGTGGGTGGCGACAAGGAGATCCCGTACCTGCACATGGTCAAGGAAGACAACCCCTTCATGGGCTTCCGCGCCGTGCGTTACTGCCTGGCCAATCCCGACCAGTACAAGGTCCAGCTCCGCGCCCTGCTGCGCGCCAGCGCCTTTGGTGACGTCAAGATCATGATCCCGCTCGTCACCTGCGTCGAGGAGGTCGTGGCCGTCAAGGAGCTCGTCGAGCAGTGCAAGGCCGAGCTGACCGAAGAGGGTCGCAAGTTCAACGAGAACATCGAGGTCGGCATCATGGTCGAGACGCCCGCCGCTTCGCTGCTCGCTGACCGTCTGGCCGAGGTCGCCGACTTCTTCTCCATCGGCACCAACGACCTGATCGGCTACACCATGTGCGCCGACCGTGGCAACGACACCATCTCCAGCCTGTACCAGGTGTACTATCCCGCCGTGCTCCGCTCGCTCAAGAACATTATCGAGAGCGGCGTGAAGGCCGGCATCATGGTCGGTATGTGCGGCGAGGCCGCTGCCGATCCGCTGCTCGAGCCGCTGCTGATCAGCTGGGGCCTGGAGGAGTTCTCGATGAGCGCTCCGTCCATCCTGCGCGCCCGCAAGACCATCAGCCAGTGGACCAAGGCCGAGTGCGACGAGCTTGCCGAGAAGGCGCTCGCCTGCAACACTGCCGCCGAGGTCAAGGCGCTGCTCGAGTCCGCAGCTCGTTAATTTGGTATCAGAGGTAACCGCGTGGTTGGAATGGGCCGGCCACGCGGCCCTCACATATACAGGGGGTACTGTAAATGTTCTACACGCTAACCGCTAATCCGGCTGTCGACATGACGGTTTCGAGCTCTCCGCTCGAGCCCGACGAGAACGTCCGCACCGGCTCGGCCAGCTACACGGCTAACGGCAAGGGCCTCGACGTGTCCTTCGCCTTTAAGAAGATGGGCGTCGACACCGTCGCGCTCGGCTTCTTCGCCGGCTTCACGGGCAAGTTCATCGTCGAGGAGGTCATGAATCTGGGTTGCCTGTGCCGCCCGGTTTGGACCGACGGCATCACGCGTATCAACACCTACGTCAACGATGGCCAGCACGAGTACGGCATCCTCAACCCCGGCGCTCCTATTACGCCGCAGCACCAGGAGGAGCTCTACAACATTCTGGACACCGCGGGCGATCTTGAGTGCCTGATCGTCTCCGGTTCCGTGCCTCCCAAAGCTACGCCCGACTTCCTGGCTCAGGTCATGGAGCACGCTCAGGCCCGTGGCGCCGACGTCGTCCTGGACCTGTCCTCCGACAAGCTCAAGGAGCTCGCTCACAAGAAGCCGCTGCTCATCAAGCCGAACCATCACGAGATGAAGGCTATCTTTGGCGTGCCGGTCGACACCGACGACGAGGTCCGCGTTGCCATGAAGATGGCTCACGACGCCGGCGTTCAGAACGTGCTGCTCACCCGTGGTAGCCGCGGCGACGCTTACTTCTCCAACGGCGAGGACATCTGGTATGCCAAGCGCGAGTTCAACATCAAGCTGGTCTCTTCTGTCTGCGCCGGCGATTGCACCCTCGCTGCGTTCCTGCACAAGTGGTACAGGGATCGCGACAACGTCGAGGAGGCCATGAAGCTCGCTATGGCCACCGGCGCCAACGTTGCCGAGTCCGTGGGCATCGGTGACTTCGGTCACGTCGATGAGTACAGCAAGCGCGTTGCTGTCCGTAAGCTCGATCGTAAGTAAGCGAAAAGCGACATATTCGTGCGCATGCGGCGTCCCGGTTTTAATCGGGGCGCCGTTTTTTTGTCCCTCCCGAACCTTGGCGCCGCACTTCACGCGTTCCACACCGTTCACCGAGTTGTTGTAGCCTTTTGCCGAAGCGTGGAATATACTTTCATTAACACGATGCTTCGTGAAAGGAACATTCATGATTTATACGCTCACTGCAAATCCCGCTATTGACTACAACATCTCCTGCGACGGTCTGTCCGCCAATACCGTTACGCGCACCCGTAACGCGGTCTATACCCCCAACGGCAAGGGTCTCAACGTCTCGTTTACGCTCGACCACTACGGCGTCGACACCACGATCCTGGGCTTCTTTGCCGGCTTCTCGGGCGAGTTCATCGTTAAGGGCGCCGAGGCCCTTGGCGTGCCCGTCAAGCCCGTGTGGACCGACGGCATCACGCGTGTCAACGTGTTCCTCAACGCCGGTCCCGACACCGAGTACAACATGGTTAATGCCGGTGCTGCCATTAACGAAACCAACGAGCAGGAGATGTTTGAGCTTATTGATTCGCTCGACGACATGACCTGCCTGGTTATCAGCGGCTCGCTGCCCCCCAATACCTCCGAGGGTTTCCTGGCCGAGGTCCTGCGTCGCGTGAAGGCCAAGGGCGCTGAGTTCGTGCTCGATATCTCGAGCCATCAGCTGGCCGACCTCATTGCCATGGAGCCGCTCCTCATTAAGCCTAACGACGACGAGCTGCTTGATATCTTTGGCATTAAGGTGAGCGGTGGCGACGATGAGTCCGTCAAGGGCGCCATGGCCGAGCTCCACGCTAAGGGCGCTAAGAACGTGCTGCTGACCCTCGGTGGCGACGGCGCGTACTTCTCCAACGGAGAGCACATCTGGTTTGCCAACCGTACCTTTGAGGTCAAGCTGCTGTCGACCGTCTGCGCCGGCGATTCCTCGCTCGCTGCCTTCCTGTCCGTGTGGCACGACGCCCCCGAGCGCGTCGAGGACGCCCTGCGCCTTTCTATGGCCACCGGTGCCAACGTGGTTGAGTGCCCGGGTCTGGGCGATTTTGCCAAGGTGGACGAATACAAGAAGCACATCGAGGTTCGCCAGGTCTGCTAGCCGTATCGATACATCGTTGCCGAACACCCGCTTTGGATTTCCGAGGCGGGTTTTTGCGCGCTGAACGTTTGTGGCGTCTGCTGTCTCGCTCGTTCGAATCAACGACGCGATTGCATGTGCGCACATGCTCGTTTCTTGCTAGACTTCTTGAGAACCATCGATTAACGCTCGCAAGTGCAGGAGGCCATAGGCATGTGCAATGTTTCGCTCAACGGTACGCAGCCGACCGATGCCTCCATCCGTGTCCTGCGCGCGCTCGAGGTAGCCGGTCTTGAGGCTTGGTACGTAGGCGGTTGGGTGCGTGATGCCCTGATGGGGCGCCCCAGCCACGATGTGGACATGTGTTGCAGCGGCCTGTGGCAGGAGTCCAAGGCGGCGCTCGAGGCGGCGGATATCGCCGTGGTTGAATCGGGTATTAAATTTGGCGGCATCACGGCTATTTGCGATGGCGAGCGCATCGAGGTCACCACCTACCGCCTGGACGGCTTTTACACCGATGGCCGTCACCCCCAGAGTGTGGAGCGTGCGGGCTCGCTTGAGGACGATCTGGCGCGCCGCGACTTTACCGTTAACGCTATGGCCTGGCATCCCGTGCGCGGTCTTGTCGACCGCTACGATGGCCAGGGCGACCTGAAGCGCAAGCTCATCCGTGCCGTTGGAGATCCCAAGCGTCGTTTTAACGAGGACGCGCTTCGCATGCTGCGCGCGGTGCGTTTTGCCTGCCGTCTGGACTTTATGATTGAACCCGCGACTAAACAGGCTCTGGCCGAATGCTCGCCGCTGCTTGATGCCGTGGCGCACGAGCGCGTGGGCATTGAGCTGGAGGGCATCCTTTCGACCGGCCACGGGGGAGACGCGATGCTGCGCTACCCCGAGCTTATTTGCGCCGCCGTGCCCGAGCTTGCTGCGGGTAGGGGCTTTGACCAGTGCAGTGTCTATCATGCCTTTAACGTCTACGAGCATATCGCCCGCGTGCTGACGGTGGCAGGGGAGCTGGCGCTGTGCGACGGCGTCGCGCCCTCTTCGAGCCTTATGTGGGCGGCGTTTTTGCACGACGTTTCTAAGCCTGATTGCTTTACGGTCGATCATGCCGGCAGCGGTCACTTCTACGGCTGTCTCTTATACACATC
>CABSYS010000144.1:0-4664 GCA_902482045.1 uncultured Collinsella sp. | reverse complement strand
CGAGATCTGCGCATGTCTCGTGGGCTCGGAGATGTGTATAAGAGACAGATATCGTCGAGCACAGCTATGACAAGCCGCGCATCGAGATGAGTGAGGAGCTGTTTGAGGAAATCCGCCGAGCCAAGCGCGAGAACTACGTAAAGATCTATAGCAAGGGCGGCATCGAAGGCGACTCCGAAGTGGAGCTGCGCGAGGCGTTCGAAAAGCTCTACGACCGTTGCCTGCAGGATATAAATGAAGGCGACGAGTCCTCGTACATCTTTAAGCATCACATTTCGCGCATTGAGCAGCAGCTTTCCTACTACGATCGCACCTATGCCTGGCAGGACGACAAGGATCAAGCGGTGGTGGATTACATCGCGAGCATGACGGACGGCTATTTCTGCGAGCTGACGAGCAAGCTATTCCCTGGCTTGAAGTTTCCACATCGTACCTATATTAACGAACGGTAGTTCGTATATATTCGGTATACTGTTAGTGGAAAACGTTTTTGATTGATGCACGGGATGGCTATGGACGACCTTTTTTCTGCCTCGACGCGCGAGCGTTCCTTTAAAAATGCGCCGCTCGCGGTGCGCATGCGCCCCAATTCGCTCGACGAGTACGTGGGCCAGCAAAAGGCCGTCGGTAAGGGATCGTGGTTGCGTGCGGCCATCGAGCATGATGTGCTATCGAGCGTGATTCTGTATGGGCCGGCCGGTACGGGCAAGACGACGCTGGCGCATATCATCGCCAACCATACCAAGAGCGAGTTTGTCGAGGTCAGCGCCGTGACGGGTACCGTGAAGGACCTGCGTCGCGTGATTGACGAGGCCAAGACGCGCCTGAATACCTACGACCGCCGCACTATTCTATTCATCGACGAGATTCATCGCTTCTCCAAGTCGCAGCAGGATGCCTTGCTGCATGCGGTTGAGAACCGTACCGTCATTATGATTGGCGCCACGACGGAGAACCCGTACTTCGAGGTCAACTCGGCGTTGCTCTCGCGTGGTCGCGTGGTGGAGCTCGAGCACTTAAAGGACGAGGATATCGCGACGCTCATCGAGCGTGCGCTCGAGGCACCGCAGGGTCTAAACGGTAAGTTCTCGGCCGATGAGGATACGGTCAAGTCCATCTGCACGCTGGCCGCGGGCGACGCTCGCTCGGCACTCACGACGCTTGAGCTTGCGAGCGAGATTGCCGTCACGCGTCCCGATACTGAGGGAACGCCAGCGCCGGCGGCGGGGGAGCGCTACCCCATCACCGTCGATGACGTTAAGATTGCCAACCCTCGTCGTGGTTTTTCGTATGACAAAAACGGCGACATGCACTACGACATTATCAGTGCGTTTATTAAGTCTATGCGCGGCAGCGACCCCGATGCCACGATTTATTGGCTTGCACGCATGATCGATGCGGGGGAGGATCCCAAGTTTATTGCTCGCCGCATTATGATCCACGCTTCCGAGGATGTTGGTAATGCCGATCCGCAGGCGCTTTTGGTGGCGCATGCCGCATTTAAATCTGCCGAGGTCATTGGCTATCCCGAATGTCGCATTAACCTGGCTCAGGCTGCGCTCTATGTGTGCTTGGCACCAAAATCCAACGCGTGCGAGGCTTCGATCGATGCGGCGCTGGCCGATATCCATTCAAGTGGACTGCGCGAGGTACCGAGTTATCTGCGCGACCGTCATCGCCCGGGCAGCGACGAATACGGTGTGTATAAATATCCGCACGATTATCCTGAAGGCTGGGTCGATCAACGCTATTTGCCCGAGGGCCTGGAGCGCGGTGCGTTTTGGCAGCCTGCCGGCCGCGGTTGGGAAGAGTGGCGCGTAGAGCAAAGCGAGCGCGACCGTAGCGGTAATGCTCCCAAGTAGCTACTGATTATTTTTGTCTCACGATCTCACGCTTGGCATGTTCAGTCCCCTTTGGGGTACCATGAACAGCGTCTGTTTTTCGATTCCTTCGGGAGGCTTGTATGAGTCCCATTCAAATCGCCCTGCTGCTGCTCGCCGTTGCCGGCGTGTGGGCCGTCGTTGAGCTTGCACTCACCCTGCGCAAGACCCGCACCGTCGTCGACTCGCTCGACAAGACGGTGAGCGACCTTAACAACACGCTCGCCGAGGCACAGCCCGTGGTGGCAAAGCTCGATGGCGCTGTTGATGAGCTTACGCCGGCACTTGCCCAGGTGGAGCCGCTGCTCAAGTCGAGCAAGACTGCCGTTGACGCCCTAACGTCCAACCTCGTTGAGGTTGAGGCGGTCGTTCGCGACATCTCTGAGGTCACTGGCAGCATGGCCGAGGCAAGCAACGCCGTGTCGAGTGTGACTGATTCTGCCGCAGGTGCTGTGCAGAAGCTCTTCAATAAGGTGAAGGCTCCTGCAGCCGACGCCGACCGCAAGCTCGCCGCTGCCGAGGCCGAGGCCGAGCAGCCTACCGAGCGCGTTTTGATTGGTAAGGCTGAGGACGAGGTCGCCGATGACGCGGACGCGGCTCAGAAGCCCGCGGCAAAGCCTGCTCAGTATTACACCTATACGCCCGCTGAGACCTCCGAGGAGTCCTGCGATGAGTAGTGAAGCAACCTGCCCTATTACGCTGACTGTTGCCGGTGACCCGCGCTTGGCGCGCCTTGTGCGCATGACTGCCGCGAACGTCGGCGCGCTGTGTTCCATGTCCGTCGATCGCATCGAGGATATTCGTATGGCCGCCGAGGAAGCCTTTATCTTTGGTTGCACGGCTGTTGATTCCGACGATATCTCGATCAAATTCGATGTCGACGAATCTCACGTGGGCATGACCTTTACCTTTGGCGATCAGGCGACTGTCGATGAGGATGACCAGGCTGCCGTATATGCCGAGCTCATTTTGGCGAGCGTGTGCGATTCCTACGAAAAGACCGCGGCGCCCCTAACGCTTTCCCTCGACCTCAAGGCGGATATCTAATATGACCGAACGTTCCCGGAGCGGCAAGACCGCTTGGGACAAGGAGAAAACCCGCGAGCTGTTTCGTCGCTACAAGGAGACCGGTGATCCGGACGCCCGCGAACAGCTCGTCATGTCCCATATGAACCTGGTAAGGTTTCTTGCCAACAAATTTAAGAACCGTGGCGAGCCGCTCGATGACCTTTTGCAGGTCGGCTATCTGGGCTTGCTTAAGGCTATCGACCGCTTTGACCCCGAGCGCGGGCTCGAGTTCACGACGTTTGCCACGCCCACCATCCTGGGCGAGATTAAGCGCCACTTCCGCGACAAGGGCTGGAGTGTGCGCGTGCCGCGTCGCCTGCAGGAGCTCTCGGCCAAGGTCAACCAGGCTACCGATAAGCTCACCAACGAGCTACAGCGTTCGCCTAAGGTTGAGGAAATCGCCGATTACCTGGGCGTGACCGTCGACGAGGTGCTCGAAGCTATGGAATCGTCCTCGGCCTATACCTCGGTGCCCATCGAGGCTCCCGGCGCGTCTGATTCCGATGATGCGCCTTCGATTCTCGATCGCTACGCCGACGACGACAACGAGCTCGACTTTACCGATGACCGCCTGGTGATTGAGGAGGCCATTCGCGATTTCTCGCCGCGCGAGCGCGAGGTAATCGAGCTGCGCTTTGTGAAGGGCATGACCCAGATCGAGATCGCCAAGAAGCTGGGCATCTCGCAGGTGCAGGTCTCGCGCCTGCTGCGTCGCACCCTCAAGAAGATTCAGGACAAGATCGACCCCGACGGAGTGATGGTTCGTTCATGAATGAGCACCCCCAACAAACCGACCGAACGCTGCGCGATACCCGTATTCTGACGTTGCGCATTTGGGGCGTCGTCGGCTGCATTGTCATCGCCGCCGTCATCTTTAACCTTATGGGCATCCTGGCGCCGGTCATCGAGTTTCTCGCTGTCGGTTCCATCATCGCTTTTGTGATGTCGCCGATCACCAATTGGCTTGAGCACCATGGCGTGAATCGCGGCATCGGTTCGCTTATCGCGCTTATTGTTGTTGTTGCCGTGCTCGTCGGTGTCGTTTGCATCTTGTCGCCGATTCTCTTTGGTCAGCTCATGGAAGTCCTGAGCCGCCTGCCCGAGCAGCTTCGTGTTGCTGGTGGCGACCTCAATGAGATGATCTCGCATGCCAAGACGCTCAACAACACGCCGCTCAAGGAGTATCTGGACGATAACCTTTCTTCGCTCGTCACGGTGGCGTCCAAGTATGTCTCACAGATTGCCGCCGAGCTTGGCCGCGGTGTATTCCCGCTCATTACCAATACGGCCTCGCAGCTGTTCGTCATCTTCCTGGGCTTGGTGCTTGCCTATTGGTTGGCCTGCGACTATCCCCGCATGCACCACGAGGTCTGCACCATCATTGGTCAGGAAAAGGAGACCTCGTACCGTTTTATGGTCGCGATTCTTTCGCGCTCGGTCGGCGGCTACATGCGTGGCATGGTCGTAACGTCGATCTGCGGTGGCATCCTCGCCTTCATCGGCTTTACGCTCATTGGCCATCCATACGCGGCACTCATGGCCATCTTCACCGGCATCATGCATTTGGTTCCGGTTGTCGGTCCTTGGGTGAGCGCTGCGATTGCCACCGTGCTCGGCTTTATGTTTAGCCCAATGCTGGCATTGTGGACCTTGATCGTGACCATGGTGGCACAAAATGTCACCGACAACGTCATTTCGCCCTGTCTCTTATACACA
>CABSYS010000143.1:0-4675 GCA_902482045.1 uncultured Collinsella sp. | reverse complement strand
CAAATGGGCCCACTCGATCAATTCCTCGTCGGCATCGAGGTCAACAAAGCGCAAGGTCACGCCGCCATGCTGGCGGTAACCCAGGATTTCACCCTCGTGGCGCAGACGCAGGTCCATCTGGGCAAGCGTAAAGCCGTCCGAGGTCTTCTCGAGCGACTGAAGGCGGTCTTGTGCCGCCGACGCGCCGCCGTTACCCTTGGAATGCGTCATGACCAGGCACGTACCCGACACGCTGCCACGGCCTACGCGCCCACGCAGCTGGTGCAAGGCCGCCAAACCAAAGCGCTCTCCATTCTCGATGACCATGACGGTGGCGTTGGGCACGTCAACGCCCACCTCGACCACCGTGGTCGAGACGAGCACGTCGATCTCGCCACGCTTAAAGGCATCGATAACCCGGTCCTTCTCCCCCGCCGGCATGCGGCCATGAAGACGCTCGATGGTAAGCCCCGGCAACGCAAGGCGCAGTCGGTCGAGCTCGGTTGCCGTATCGTGCAGCGGCACAGGCACGGTCACGCGGCCCTCGTCGTCGCGGGCGATACCGGGTACGTCTTCGAGCTCATCGGCCGAATCGCTTGGCTCCACGAGCGGACAGATCACGTAGGCTTGGTGCCCCTTTTCGCGCTCCTCGCGAATGGCGCCATAGGCTAGGTCGCGACTCGACTCGGTGAGGACGCGCGTCGTCACGCCGGCACCCGGAACGGGACGATGGCGGATGATGCTCGTGTCCAGGTCGCCGTACACCGAAAGCGCCAGCGTGCGCGGGATCGGTGTGGCAGTCATGACCAGCAAGTCGGCACCCGGGCCTTTTGCGCGTAGAGCGTTACGCTGACCCACGCCAAAGCGGTGCTGCTCGTCGATCACCACAAGCGACAAATGCTTGAACGTGACGTTCTCCGAAAGCACCGCATGGGTACCAAAGAGCACGTCGAGCTCGCCAGACTGGAGCCGCGCATGAATCTGTTCACGCTCGGCCGCCGGCGTGGCGCCCGTCAGGAGCGCCCAGGTCATGCCAGCCTGCGAGAGCAAGGGGCCGGTCTTATCGGCGTATTGACGCGCCAGCACGCCCGTGGGCGCCATAACGCAGGCTTGGGTGCCGCTATCGGCCGCAACCGCCAACGCGCAGGCGGCAACGGCGGTCTTACCGGTACCGACGTCGCCCAGCAGCAGACGGTTCATCACGCGACCGCCATCGCACATGTCATGCAGGATGTCTTGAAATGCAGCCTCCTGCTCATCGCTCAGCGAAAACGGCAGGGCCTGTTTAAGCGCAGCCAAATGCTCGCCTGCGGCATGCGCATAAGGCACCACGTCGACCATACCGCCATCGTTGCGAAGACGCAGCGCGAGCTGCAAGCAGAGACACTCCTCGTAGGCAAGACGACGGCGTGCGATATCGCGCTCGGCCATGCTCGAGGGAAAGTGGATCGAGCGCAGCGCACGGGCATTGCTCATGAGCTTCCGCTTTGCGCGCAGCGGCGCGGGAATGGGATCGAACGGATTGGAGACCACTTCGAGCGCCCCGCTCACGATACGGCGCATCCATGCCTGACTCACGCCGTCACTTACGTAGTGGACCGGCAAAATGGTACCCGCGGCGCGCCCGTCCTCGAGCTTTTCAAAGTGGGGCGAGGCCATCTGCTTAAAGCCGTAGGCAAACTCGACCTTGCCCATCACGGCCAGGCGGTCGCCCTGCTTAAGCTGTTGGGCAATCCAAGGCTGACGGAAAAAGGCAACCTGCAGCACGCCCGTCTCGTCCACGAGCGAGACCTCGGTCACCTGCATGCGCGGACGGGGCTGCTTTTGAACAATACGATCGACCGTGGCGATGATGGTGCACACGGTACCGATGGGCGCCATCTCGATGGACCACGAGCGAGTGAAGTCCAGGTAGCGATGAGGAATATGGAGAAGGAGGTCCCCCACCGTCCGAATTCCCAGACGGCGAAGGGCCTCCTCACGTTTACCCGAAACATATTTGAGTCGCGCGATATCCTCGTCGAGCGCATTGCTCTGGGCAAAGCGCTCCGAGACGCGCGGCACGGAGCACAGCTCGGACATAGGCAGAGCCTACTCGATCGAGAAGATCACGGGATAGAGCGGCTGCTCGCCACGATGGGCGTCGATCTCCAGATCGGGCTGAGCCTCCTCGATAGCGTCGACGATCTCCTGGAAGGCCTCGTCAGACAGCTCCTCACCGGCCAGAATCGTCAGCGCGTCGCCCTCCTCTTCCTCCTGCATGCGGTTGATGCAGTCGAGCGTGACCTGCTTCACGTCGGAGCCGACCACGTCGATGGAGCCGGCGATGATACCCATGACGTCACCGGAGTGAATCGGAGAGCCATCAGATGCGCTGGAGTCGCGCACGGCGCGGGTGACCTCGCCATCGCGGACCTCGCTGATGGCGTCGACCATAGCGGCGACGGCATCCTCGAGCTCGGAATCGGGCAGGACCGCGAACAGCGCGGAGAACGCCTGCGGGACAGTCTTGGTGGGAACGACGGCGACCTTCTTGTCGGTGCAGGCAGAAGCTGCGGCCTCGGCAGCCATGCGGATGTTACCGTTGTTAGGCAGGATGATGACCGAGGTCGCGTTGACCTGGTCAACGGCGCCCAGCAGGTCGGCGGTCGAGGGGTTCATGGTTTGGCCACCCGACACGATCACATCGACGCCGAGGGACTTGAGGATGTCAGCCTCGCCAGAGCCAGCCGCAACGGCGACAAAGCCCAGGGCCTTCGCGGGCTCGGCAGCCTTCTCCTGGTCCTCATGAATCTTAGCGGTACGGTCGTGGGCCTCCATCTCCATGTTGTGGATAAAGACCTCATAGATCTGACCGAGCTGCAGCATGTGCTCGAGCACCAGGTTGGGGGTGTTGGAGTGCACGTGGATCTTGTAGTCGGGGTAGGCGCCCACGAGCAGCTCACAGTCGCCCATGGAGCCCAGGAACTTAAGGCACTCGTCCTCGTCAAAGGGAGCATCGGCCTTAAAGAGGAACTCGTTGCAGTAGCGGAACTCCGAGCCCTCCCAATCGTCGTTGGCCTCGATCTCAACGCGGCCAAGGGCAGCGTCGCGGGCAGAGCCGGCGGAATCAAACGTAGCGGAGAAATCCTCAACCACGGTGCTGCGGCCAAGGGCTGCGGCAACAAAGTTCTCAAGGAAGATGGCAAAGCCAAAGGCGCCGGAGTCGACCACGCCGTTCTCCTTGAGGACGGGCAGCAGGTCGGGCGTGCGGGCGACGGACTGGTAGGCCTCGACGACGATGGCATCGAGCGCATCCTCGGCAGAGAACCTCTTCTTCTCGCACTCGTCTGCCTTGGTCGAGACATCACGCAGGACCGTGAGGATCGTGCCCTCGATGGGCTTACGAACAGCCTGGAAGGAAACCTTGACGGCACGACGGAAGGCGAAGGCGATATTGGCGGACGTAATGGGCTCATCGGTAGAGACAAGGCCCTCGGCCACGCCGCGCAGGATCTGCGAGGTGATGACGCCGGAGTTGCCGCGAGCGCCCATCAGGGAGCCGTGGGTGATGGCGCCGGCGATGGCTTCCATGTCGGCGTCGGCAGGAAGGGCGGAGAGCTCCTTGGTCACCGAGGCGAGCGTGAGCGACATGTTGGTACCGGTGTCGCCGTCGGGTACGGGGAAGACGTTGAGCTTGTTGATCTCCTCGGCCTTGTCGGAAACGGCAGCCGCAGCGATCGGAAAACAGGTGCGAATGGTCTTTGCAATCATGGGTATTTGAATCTCCGTTTTCGGATGCTAGTTCAGACGGCTCTTGAGCGCGTCGATATGGATGCCGATCTTAAGGCTGGCGGGATCGATCTGGGCGATCTCCTGCAGAGTGAAGGCAACGGAGCTCGAAAGATTGTGGCAGACGGACTTCATGTTGACGCCGTTCTCGAGCACGACGTGAAGGTCGACCGTGAGGCCGTTCTCGTCGGCGGAAACAAGCACGCCCTTGCGGAGGCGCTGGCCGGCAAGCAGGCGCACGCTCTCGGCGCCCTGGAGCTGCTCAGCCATACCGACGACGCCGTAGCACGTCATCGCGGCATAACCGGCAATATCGGCAATAACGTCGTTCGAGACGCTCAGGCTGCCGTTAATGGTCTCAGACACAAGAATCTCCTTTTCTGGTGCTCGCGGCACCATGTCGTGGGAGCAATCATTGCAATATTCTACAACGACCGCGCCATGTTGAGGTGGCGGGCCTCGGGATTACATCCTCGACACGAAATGTTGATACGGTAACGTTCGCCACAGGCGATCGCGGCATGAAAAAACCCGCCGCATAAGCGACGGGTTTTACAACCTGGCTCCCCGGGTAGGACTCGAACCTACAACAGCGCGGTTAACAGCCGCGTGCTCTACCATTGAGCTACCGAGGAATTAAAAAGCCCAGCGAAATGGGCTGAGAAATTCTGGCTCCCCGGGTAGGACTCGAACCTACAACAGCGCGGTTAACAGCCGCGTGCTCTACCATTGAGCTACCGAGGAATAGGTGCGTGCTCTCAAGCAACGAAGTTTATTATACGGACGATTGGACGAAGGGCAAGAACTTTTTTAAGAAATTTTCTCGCCATGATCCCTTGGGGACGGCCTAACTGCCGGCACCAGCAACGGGGCTTATAGGACAAAATGTGTGTCCCGATAGAACATCCGTTTCCATCCATTAATC
>CABSYS010000142.1:0-4689 GCA_902482045.1 uncultured Collinsella sp. | reverse complement strand
GAGATCTGCGCATGTCTCGTGGGCTCGGAGATGTGTATAAGAGACAGCCTTGCGCCCAATCGTCACGGTCTTGTCCGTCGCTTTGACTAGGTACAGGTCGCCCGTCAGGTGTTTAATCTCGCCACCGGACACCGTACCCGACTCGCCGTTATTGGCGCGGAACATAAGCCAAGCCTCGTCGTGGAAGTTGCCCAGGTTGAGCGTCCAGGCATCATCGCCCGTATCCACGCTCACCGTCACGGACGAAAAACGCTGAATGGCACCCGAGCATTCCGAACCCGTCTGGTGGCGCAGGTCGGGCGCAGACTTGGTAAGCCAGTCCAGGTAGTCGGTCAGGCCGCCCTTGTAGACCTCCCAGCCCTCCTTAGCGCCGCGATCGGGATCCAGCAGGTCATCGGGATGCATAAAGTGAGTACTCACGTAGTGCATGTTGAGCTCGGACACCGCGGCCAGACGCATATAGGTGTCATCGACCATGCCGCCCGAAACGATACGCGGCTGCTCCACGATGCCATCGCTCGCCACGCCAAATTCCTGCACGTAGGGCAGGTCGGTTCCGTCCTCAAAGTACGTACTGGCAATGGTCTTAATGCGCGGCACGTCCTCGCCAATAATCTTGCGGGCGCGGGCCGAAAGAATATTCGACGGCGGCACGTAGACCGAGCCGTGCGCGTTGGGCAACACCTCGTCCTGAAAGGCGACAAGCTCGTCGAGAGACGCGACAAGCGTCTCCTTGTTCTTCCACGTCTTGTAGTCGTACAGCGTGCCATAGTCGGTGTCCCAGAGCGCCAGCGGCTGATGGTTGTAGCCATGAAAGCCCAACTCGCCGCCCATCTGCAGCAGCATACCGCCAAAGTAGCGGAACTGCGTGGTATCGGCCTGTCGCGCAGGCTCAGTTTGGTTGACCACGTCCTCGTAGTTTTCGATCATCACGCCGGTATAGCGAATGTCATATTGCTGCGCGAGTTTTTGCAGGTCGGGCCACCAGACCTTGGCATAAAAATCGGCGATAGAAAGGCCGTAGTCGCGCTTGATGTACGTGCCGTCGCCCGAGGGCACGGGGCTGGGAAAGTCATCCAGATAGAAGACGGCGCTGTTGATGACGGGGTAGGCCGTGGCGTCGCCCAACAGGCTCACGGCCGCGGCATAGAAACCGCGCATGACCTTGTCGTAGATACCGATATTGCATACCACGGTACGGCCGCTGCCGCAATCGCTCGACCAAATAAGCGGAGTACCCGTGTCGCCGGTTTTAGCCCACACGTGGGCAGTCTCACGCAGCGAAACCGAGAGCGACGAATCGAAGGGATCCGAGAGCTCATAACGCTGGCCACCGCCGATCATAAAGTCCTCGCTCGGCACGATGCTCTCTGCCGTCGCATATTCATAGCCGGCAGAATCGATGCCCAGTTTGGGACCGATTGCCTGCAGATAGCTCGAATTGTCCGGCGTCATGGCGAGCATCAGCGAACCGCCGGCGCTCACCCAGCTCATGATGTCGGAGAGGTGCGTACCGAGCCCATCGATCGAAGGCATCAGTAAGATCACGCGGTCGAAGGATGTGAGGGAAGGAATCGCATCAACACCATCGGTGGCAATATCCATATCGCGGTGGGCAATTTTCATGTCGAGCAGAATCTGGTCAAACTGCTCCTTTACGTCCTCGACGCCATCTTGGTCCGAGTCAGTAATAACCAAGCACGTGGGCTTTTGGCCAAACATCGCCGAGCTTGCCGGAACTGCGTCGTTGGCAGCGAGCATGCCCAACTTATGCTGCCCGGCGCTGTACTGCACACCGGCACGCTCGATCAACAGCACGGCGGCCATGGCAATAAAGACCGCCCATACCACGAGCAGGCCCATCCAGCGAAAATGGACCGCGCGCTCGCGGATATGTTGCACCACGCTCATCGGGCCTCCTCTCCTTCACGCCAAAAAGCCAGCCTCTCGCGATTTTCGGCATTCAGATACACATGCTGCTGGTCGATCGCGTCGATTACGCGCTGTACCGCCTGCCCATCGCGACGAAACACGGCCAAGCGCAGGCAGAGCATCCACACATCCTGCTCGTCTGGCGCATCGATCACCAATTGGCTAGCGACGTCCTCTGCCTTATCAATCTCGCCGGTATCGGCCAGGGCCGTGGCATAGCGAATGCGCAGCGCAGGCCCGTCCTCGCGTTCGCAACGACGCGCGAGCAAGTGTGCATACTGCTGACGTTGAATCTGTGCCACGCGGCCCTCTGCCAAACCAGAGTCCAGATAAGCGCCCAAAAAGTCGCAATATGCATCCAGGTTATGCGAGCTGGGATCGGTCTTAAACGCGCGCTCCAACTGCTGCAGCTTAAGGTCGGACTCCTTGGAAATCTGCGCCACCGCCGTCGCGGCATAGTGCGCGACCTCAACATCGTCGTTGAGTTTTGCTGCCTGCAACTGTGCCAGGTACGCATCCGGATCCTCGGTAAGCATGGATAGCATCAGACGGCGGCGGTCGCCCGGGTCGTTGACGATCAGCGCTTCCTCGAGCGGCACCACGCCATCATCGCCCTCGCGCCCCTGCACGAGCAAACTGCGATGCATGTCGTCGTTAATGCGCAGCGTCTCCAGCGAGGCGTCCTTAAGGTCGTCACCGAACACCGCGCTACGCACAGAGAGCAGTGCCACAAGCAACGGGCCCCACAGCGGTACGAGCACCATCACGGCAAGCATGTGCCCTCGAACCGGCAGCAAGCCCAGTTTCATAAGCGTCCACAGCACCAGACACACCAGCGCATGAAGTAATAGCAGTACGGTAGCAACGACAAGCAAGATCAAGCGGCCTCCCCCTCACCGTTGCCAGCGGGCGCGATGCGCTGCAGCAGGGCCACTACATCCTCGCTGCAGACGGGTTCCACCGTAATGTGCTTGGCGGCCAAGCACGCACAAATAACGGGAAGGTCGGTCTCAGTTGCCTGTCGCATAAGCAGGTAAAGTGTGTCTCCATCGACCAGGCCCGCAGCGTCACTCTCGCGAATCGCCGATCCAATGGCGCCGACCAGCTCGCCAACAGGCTCCATGCCCGGCACCACGCGCAGGAGCAAGAAGCTCCCCATCTTGTTGTCCGCAAGCGCTTGCTCGGCGGCGAGTTCCTGGCCAAAGGCATCGTGGTTGAGCACGCACGTGCCGGCAACGCAGCGCCTATCCTGCGCCACGGCCTCGTAATCGAAGGCGCGTCCCAACGCACTTTCCACCAAGCCGCACAGGATGCGGAACAGGTTTTGGTAGTACAGGGTCATTTGGCTTTCGGCCACGTGGCGCACAAAAATCAACACGGCGGGGGCTCCATCGCGCTCGATCGCATAGCCAAACATCGGAAGCCCCGACGTCAGCGCGCGGTTCACCCACAAACCCGAGATCGCACCTTGAAGCACGGGCGCAAGGTCATCGAGCGAAAGCGAGCGCGGCACATTGTTGGAAATCGCCGGGCTCGCCGCCAGCAGGCGCGCAAACGCCCCGCCCGAAACATGGTAGATCGTCACCGAATCGTTCTCGAGAATTTCGCCCAGCAGCTCGCAGCACTTGCGGTATATATCACGCGGGTTGAGTACGTCGAGCTCCTGTGTCACGGCAAAGATCTTGCCAAAGCTGTCGTGGCGACCCACAATCTGTCGCTTATAGGCACGCTTGTCCTCAATCGCGTCGTGATAGAGCCGCGTTATGAACGTGTTGCGGTTTCGCACAAGCTCGTTCTCGTCACGTTCCGCCTTAATGGCCTCGCTGTTGCGCAGCTGTACATAGCCGCACACGGCGCCCACCACAAAGTACGCGATAAACGGTAGCCAGTTAGACGGCTCGTAGAATAGGCCCTGGAAGGTATAGCCATACTGGGTAAAGTAGCTCACAGCCAAGCCCACCGATGCCAACAGCGCCGCAACCAGACCAAAGTCGAGCCCGTAGAGCGTACCAATCAGAACCACATAGAGCAAACGATAGTCGAGAACGTTGAGCTGGGCAGATTGGGAGAACAGATGCTCCAGCACCTCGAACAACACCCATGCGAAGCCCGTCTCCAGGCATTTAATGGGCAGAGTGCGCAGCTGGATGCGATCGATGGCCGCACGCAAGGGATTGGCCTTGTTGGTGCGGGTGTTAGCCCAGCGGGCGTGGATGGTCGAAAGGTCGCGCAGCAGGTCGTAACGCTGGAACCAGCCATAGCGTTTGCGAGCGACATCGCCTGCGGGCAACGCATGGCCGGTCGACTCTCCATAGGCAACGGACAGCTCGGGGAACAGGCCCTGGAGCGCGCCGCCCAAGTCACCCGTCGTGCGATGGAAAGCATCTGCAACGTCGAGCGCCTCAAAGGTCGCATCCCAACTGTCAAAAACGCGATGCACCAGCACCGCTAGCTCCTCTGCGCACAGCAGGGGAAACGGCGCGTCCGCGGCACCTTGAAGTGCGATCGATCCGGTCGAGCACGCCTCGAACAGCGGCACCAAGAAGGGGTCGTTGAGCGCCGCGGATGCTGTATACAGATAGGGCGTGCACAGGATCTTGACCTGGATGTCGCCTTGCGAGGCATAGTAGCGGCACAGGTCATTGGCCGCGCGGGCGATAATGCCCTTACCCGTTTGGGCGGCAACATCTGTGGCATTAGGGGCATCGTCGGCGCTCGCCGCGCCGACAGCACCCTCCGCGCCCGCAGGACCCGCCA